>JAYTDE010000858.1:0-3429 GCA_043736195.1 Burkholderiales bacterium
GCAATGTATTTGGCGGCGACTACAGCATTGGTTTCACCGAACAGCGCGCGACGCTCGGAATGACCGATGATCACGTAGCGGCATTCGAATTCCAGCAGCATCGCAGCCGATACCTCACCGGTATACGCGCCGGATACGTACTCGCTCAAGGTCTGTGCGCCAAGCGCCATCGGCGAGCCGGCCGCAAGTCGGCCTACCTGCGCCAGATACGGTGCCGGCACGCACACTGCGACATCCGCGCCATCGAACCCGGACAAGGCGGCGCCAAGCTGCGCCAGCAGTTCCTGGTTGAAAGCGCGGCTGGCGTTCATTTTCCAGTTGCCCGCGACCAGTTTTCGGCGTGCCAATGTCATCAAAAATATCGATTAGAAGGTATGAAAAAAGCTTTTTATTATACGACTGCGCGGGCAATGCGGTCAAACAGCAGTTTTGCTGCCAGACAACGAAGCTACGACGTAGCGCGAAACCCGCGAATCCGCGCCTTCAGGTCGCCAGCGGTCAGGGACTCGATCAGACTGGCCATGTCTGCAGCCCGCGTATCCGCTGTCAAAATCTGCGCAAGCCGGGCACGCGACCCCGCATCGAGCAATCCTGCTGTCGCGCGCGCCTTTGCAACGCGAGGCATCCAGGCGTCAGCCGCGCAGATTTCATCAATCAGCGCCAGTTCCAATGCCCTGGCGGCATCCAGCACGACGGCCTCTTCCAGCATGCCCATGGCATTATCGGCGCCTACACAGCGCGCCAGGCGACGGGTTCCGAGGGCCAGTCCAAAGCGCCAACCCGGCATGCGAAAGCGGGCGTCCGGCGTTGCAACCCGTGTGCTGCAGGCCACCACGAGGTCGGCGCCGGCGCCAAAGCAGCCACCCTGCGCCAAAGCCGCTGTGGCAAACGGCGCGTGGGCCAGTCGCTGCAGGAGTTGCTCGATGCGCACGAAGCGCCATGCGAGTTCCGAGACCGGCAATTCCTCAAATCCAGTGAAGTCGAAACCGGCGCAAAAATTCCTGCCATCACCCCGCAGCACCAGCAAGCTGGGTTCATGCTCCAGAGCCGTGTCCAGCGCGTCATGCAAGTCTTCAACCAACGAGCAATTCAGCGCATTCGCCTTGTCCGGCCGACGCAACAACAGCGTGACTACGCCGTCGCGGGTCGAACTCTCGAGGTCACTCATCGGACATAGAGCGCTGAAAGGCTGGCGTCGTGTTGGTGCCGCGAGACTGCGGGCAATCAAGCGCGAAGAGGCCGCTTGGAAGTTGGCAGAAGAAGTTGGGGTGGCTGATGGGGTTCGAACCCACGACAACCGGAATCACAATCCGGGACTCTACCGCTGAGCTACAGCCACCACCGCGGAAGCACGGAAACACCGCACTTCCGTAAAACTGGCCTGCCCGGCGGGACTCGAACCCACAACCCCCGGCTTAGAAGGCCGGTGCTCTATCCGATTGAGCTACGGGCAGAGTCGTTGCCGCCAAGGCTGGCCTTAACCAACCGCGAAACACAGAACCATTTCAGAAACGTTCACTGCAATCTGGTCGGGGTGGAGAGATTTGAACTCCCGACATCCTGGTCCCAAACCAGGCGCGCTACCAGGCTACGCTACACCCCGAGAACTTACGATTATATCTTGCCAGCGGCTCCGAAACAATGCGTTTCGCGTCAGGCTGCCGGCGCTGCAGCGGCCGCATCGGCCATGGCAGCCTTCATCGACAGGCGCAAGCGTCCCTTGTCGTCAGCTTCCAGCACCTTGACCTTGATGATCTGGCCTTCCTTGAGATAGTCGGCAACCGCATTGACACGCTCATTGGCAATCTGCGAGATGTGCAGCAGCCCATCCTTGCCGGGCAGCACCTGCACGATCGCGCCGAAATCGAGCAGGCGCAGCACCGGGCCTTCGTAAATGCGGCCGACTTCGACTTCGGCTGTGATCTGCGCGATGCGTTCCTGCGCGGCGCGGCCGGCTTCGGCCGAGACGCTCGCGATGGTCACCGAGCCGTCATCCTGAATGTCGATGGTGGCACCGGTTTCCTCGCACAGTGCGCGGATTACTGCGCCGCCCTTGCCGATCACGTCGCGGATTTTTTCCGGATTGATCTTCATGGTGATCATGCGCGGTGCGAAATCGGACAATTCGGTCTTGGCGCCGCCTACGGCCTGCTTCATTTGCGCCAGGATATGCAGGCGTGCCTCAAGCGCCTGATCGAGCGCAACCTTCATGATTTCCTTGGTGATGCCCTGGATCTTGATGTCCATCTGCAAAGCGGTAATCCCGGTTTCGGAACCCGCCACCTTGAAATCCATGTCGCCCAGATGATCTTCATCACCCAGAATATCGGTCAGCACGGCGAACTTGGCACCATCCTTGATCAGGCCCATCGCAATGCCGGCCACATGGGCCTTGAGCGGCACGCCGGCATCCATCAGCGACAGGCAGCCACCGCACACCGAGGCCATCGACGAGGAGCCATTGGACTCGGTGATTTCCGACACCACACGCATGGTGTATGCGAAGTCCTCATGCCTGGGCAGCACCGCCAGCAAGGCGCGCTTGGCCAGTCGGCCGTGGCCGATTTCACGGCGCTTGGGCGTGCCGACGCGGCCGGTTTCACCGGTAGCATACGGCGGCATGTTGTAGTGAAGCATGAAGCGATCGGAAAACTCCCCCATCAAGGCGTCTATGCGTTGCTCGTCGCGTGCGGTTCCGAGCGTGGCCACCACCAGCGCCTGGGTTTCGCCACGCGTGAACAGGGCAGAACCGTGGGAACGTGGCAGCACGCCGGTACGAATCGCGATCGGCCGCACGGTGCGGGTATCGCGGCCATCAATGCGCGGTTCACCGTCGAGGATCTGCGAACGCACGGTCTTCGACTCCAGGCCGAACATGATGTCGCCCAGCGCGTTATCGTCGTACGCGGTGTTGTCGGCAACCAGACCGGCCACCACCTTGTTGTGCACTTCCTTGAGCGCCTGGGTGCGCGCCTGTTTTTGCTTGATCTGGAAGGCGCCACGCACATCCGCTTCGGCCAGGGCTGTGACCTTGGCAATCAGGGTCTCGTCCTTCTTGGCCGGCTGCCAATCCCATTCCGGCTTGCCTGCATCGACCACCAGTTCGTTGATCGCCTTGATTGCCGCCTGCATCTGCTCATGGCCGAACACGACCGCGCCCAGCATCACGTCTTCGGGCAGCTGGTCCGCCTCGGATTCCACCATCAGAACGGCTTGTTCGGTGCCGGCCACGATCAAATCCAGACGGGTCGTTGCGAGCTGCGACTTGGTCGGGTTGAGGACATACTGGCCGTCGATATAACCAACCCGCGCCGCGCCGATCGGGCCGCTGAATGGCACACCTGAAATCGCCAGCGCGGCTGAAGCACCCAACAGCGCGGCGATGTCGGGATCAATCTCCGGATTGCAAGACATTACCGTCGCCACCAC
>JAYTDE010000859.1:0-1631 GCA_043736195.1 Burkholderiales bacterium
CGGCGGCGTTGGTCGCGCTGGGGCGTGGGCCCGGCGCATTCGGCGGCGGCGGCCATCGGATCGCGTGCGAGCGATTAAACTTGGGTGCCCGGTCCGCCATGGCGGCCCGAGGCTTCGATTACCAGGAGACGCCCGATGGCGGAAGCAGCAAGCCTCACGACGATCGAGTCGTGGGAAGAGATCGTGGTCAGGGTCCTCAAGGCCAACGCGGTGCGCCTGGTGACGTACGTGCCGGACAAGGTGCTGGCGCCGCTCCTGAAGCGCATCCACGCCGATGACTACTTCACCGTGATCTGCCCGGCCCGCGAGGAAGAAGCGGTCGGCATCGTCACCGGCGCCTACATGGCGGGCATGCGCGGCATCGTGCTGATGCAGACCAGCGGCTTCGGGACCCTGCCAAACGCCCTGGCCTCGCTGGTGCTGCCTTCGCAGATACCGTTGCTGATGATGATCTCGGAACGCGGCACCCTGGGCGATTTTCAGCTGGGGCAGGTGATGGTGTGCCGCACCATGCGCCCCATACTCAACTCGATGAACATCGAGAACCATGCGATCGAACGGCTGGGGGATGTGGAGTTCATCGTCGAGCGCATGATCAGGCAGGCTTATGCCACCCAGGCGGCGGCCGCGATGATTCTCTCGCCGCTCCTGACCAATCGCGCAAAGCAGGGGGAGCGGTGATGAAGAGCGACACCATCATCAGCACGGCCGGCCGCGACACGGTCAAGGTCATGAATCGCGCCGATCTCACGCGCCGGCTTACGGCCAGGCTCAAGAACGAAGAAGCGGTGGTCGGCGGCATCGGCAACACCCATTTCGACCTTTGGGCCAGCGGCCAGCGCGCGCAGAATTTCTACATGCTGGGCAGCATGGGCCTGGCGATCCCGATCGCGCTCGGTGTAAGCCTGGCGCAGCCGCAGCGTCAGGTGTTCGCGCTCGAAGGCGACGGGTCGCTCTTGATGCAACTGGGGGCGCTCGGCACGGTCGCCAGCGTCAAGCCGCGCAACCTGGCGATCTTCGTCTGGGACAACGGCGCCTACCAGATCACCGGCGCGCAACCGACCCTCACTGCCAAGGGTGTGGACCTGGTAGCCATGGCGCGCGGCGCGGGCATGGCAAACAGCACCTGGGTTACCGACGAGGTGCACTTCGAGTCGCTGGTGGACGCGGCACTGGCGGGCGACGGGCCACTGTTCGCCTGCGCGCGCACCGACAATCAGCCGCCGGCCGGCGTGACCGAGCGCGATGCGGCGAAGATCCGCGGCAGCTTCATGGAAGCGTTGCGGCAAACCGCTCGCGGCAACTGACCAAGCTCGATCAAGCAAGCGCTGCAGGTCAGCACAGCATGCGGCCGCCTTCAAACCGCAGCCCGACCATCAAGCGCCGGGCAGGTAGACCCTGACGTTACCCGGCTTAAGCCTGACGATGAAGGTCGAAAGCGGCAATTCACCGCGGCCTTCAGGGTGGGAATTGTGCGGCTCGGCGGACACCAAGTCCGCCAGGTAGATAGCGGGGACTGGGTCGAAAACGCCGAAACGCGATTGCAACAATGATTGCATATATGCTATCTTGAATGGCGTGGCTACCATCGTTCTCGATACCAATGTATTCGTCAATGCACTACTTTCCAC
>JAYTDE010000860.1:0-2518 GCA_043736195.1 Burkholderiales bacterium
CCTGACGCCGCGCGGCACCACCGCCGACGAACTCGGCGCCATGACGCGCGAGCAGTTCGCGCGCTATGCCAAATTGATCAAGGAAGCCGGTATCAAGGCTGAATAGGCTTGGGTGCCGCTGCCGCCAGGCACCGGCGTTGCGGACCCGCGCGTCAGCGCTTGCGGTTCTTGAACGCCTCCATATAGCGTTGCGGCTCGCCGGTGGCGAACGCGCGGCCGAACTCCGCCACTGTCGCCTCGATCGCCTGATCCGGACCGGAACTATCCCAGGCACGCAGCAACTGCTTTTGTTGCAGCAAGGCCGCCGGCCCGAAGCCGGCCAGCTTGTGTGCAAGGGCGTCCACCCGCGCATCGAGCGCCGTCGGCGCGTGCACCTCATGCACCAGACCCCAATCGAGCGCAGTGGCAGCGTCGATCGACTCGGCTGTCAGCAGCATCCAGGTGGCGCGCGAGTTGCCGATCAGGCGCGGCAGCAGCACGGCGTGAATCACCGAGGGCACGCCGACGGCGACTTCCGGCATGCCGTAATGGGCCGCGCTGCTGGAGAGCCGCAGGTCGCAGGCCAGCGCCACTTCCAGCCCGCCGCCCAGGCACCAGCCGGACAGGCGCGCGATCACCGGCGCCGGAAAGCTGCGCACCGCCTCGCACAAGAGCTTCAAGCGCGTGATGAAGGCTTCGGCCGTGGGCGGTGTCAGGCCCGCCATCTCGAAAATATCGGCGCCGCCGAAAGAGGCCTTGTCGCCGCTGCCGGAGAGGATCAGCACGCGCACATCACCGCGCGCGCGCAAGGCCTCGAGCGCCGCGGTCATCTCGAGGATGGCCGGCGTGCCCAGGATGTTCATCGACTTGGCATTGGTGAGAGTGAGCGTGGCGACGCCTTCGGTGTCGAGGGTGGCGTGGGCGTGGTGGGTATCGATGATCGGGTTCATGGTGGCAAGCCTGGGTTGGAGAGTGTTGTGGACGTCAAGAGTTCAGCATCGCGCGGGTGATGCGTGCGCCAAATCGGGACGAGGGCAAGCTTGATTGCACGAACCGGGAAGGCACGAGGCGAACCAGACGCCGCTAAGGATTTTCCGGCGCAATCCGAATCAGGCGCTTGCCCAGGTTCTCGCCACGATACAGCCCGGCGATCGAATCAGGCGCCTGTTCGATGCCTTGGAGAATATCCTCGCGATAACGAATGCGGCCGGCGCGCACCCACTCGGTAAGCATCGCCAGGCCCTCGGGGAATCGCGACGCGTAATCGAATATCAGAATGCCCTGCATGCGTGCCCGTTTCACCAGCAGATGCCGTTCGACCCGCGGACCCTGAGGCGGCGGATCCCAGCTGGCGATCGAGGCGGTACCGCAGATCACCACGCGCGCACCCACATTGAGGCGCTTCATCACCGCGTCGCTAATCGCCCCGGCGGTGTTGTCGAAGTAGACGTCGATGCCCTCCGGGCAGGCCGCGGTCAACGCAGCGTCGAGATCACCGGCCTTGTAGTCGATTGCCGAGTCGAAGCCGAATTCCTCGCGGCACAAGCGCACCTTTTCCGGCCCGCCGGCAATGCCTGCGCTGCGGCAACCCATGATGCTGGCGATCTGGCCGACGCAGGAGCCGACCGCGCCTGCCGCGGTGGACACCAGCACCGTTTCACCCGCCTTCGGCGCGCCCGCCTCCAGCAAACCGAAATAGGCCGTCAAGCCGTTCAGGCCGAGCACGCCCAGCGCGGTAGAGATCGGCACCTCGGTCGCGGGCACCTTGCGCTGGATCGCCCGGGCTTCAAGCACGGCATAGTCCTGCCAGCCGAACATGCCGGTGACAAATTCGCCTACCTTGAAATCCGGATGCCGCGACTCATCGACCCGGCCGACCGCGAGCGAGCGCATCACCGCACCGAGGGCCACCGGTTCCGAGTAATTGGCCACCGCGCTGACCCAGCCGCGCATCGCCGGTTCCGCCGACAGATAGATGTTGCGCACCAGCACCTGGCCCTCTTCGAGTGCGGGAACCGGGACGGAAGCAAGTTCGAAGTTCTCGGCCTGCGGAATGCCGACGGGACGCGATTTGAGTCTTACCTGGCGGTTGATCAGAGTCGGCATGCTCCACCCTTGCTTGCGACGAAATAAGTTTGCAGTTTACGCGGCATGCCGCGTTACACGCCGTGACAAGCACATGCTGCAGACCAGCAAGACACACGGTGGCATACACGCGAGGCCGCAAGTTTGCTAGTATTACCACCTTCCATAAGTAATACACTGGTTCATCATGCAATCCAATCTCACCATCAAAGGGCAAGTCACGATCCCCAAGGCAATGCGTGACTATCTCGGGCTCAAGCCCGGCGCACCTGTGCGCTTTGCGTTCATGGAACAAGGCGGAGTTGCGATTCTCCCCGCCCACGACAAGACCGCACCGACTTCGAAAGCGGCAAGCCGATTTGAAAAGCTCAAGGGCGTGAATCGCAAGGGCTGGTCGCCGTACGGACTCAAATCAACCGACGAGATCATGGCGTGGCTGCGTGGCTATGACGAC
>JAYTDE010000861.1:0-5660 GCA_043736195.1 Burkholderiales bacterium
CGGGTGATGCGCGGCGCGGCCTCGAGCGCGAAGCCGGTGACGCCCTGTTTGGCCAGCAGTTCGAGGCCGGCCACGTCAAAGCGGTTGAGGGTGCCCACCAGCACCTGGCCGGCGCGCATGCGGGCGATCTCGTCAGGCTGTGGCGGGCGCACCTTGAGCAGCAGCTCGGCCTGGGTGTAGAGGGTGGCAGCATCGACCATTTGCGCGCCGGCGGCGGCGAAATCCGCATCCGGGATCATCGCGCCGGCGCCGGCGCCAGCCTCGACCATCACGCTGTGCTTGGCGCCCACATACTTCTTGACCGTCTCAGGCGTGGCGGCAACACGTGTCTCGCCGGGCCGGGTTTCCCGCGGAATACCGATCTTCAATTCAGGCTCCTCGCCCCGTGCACGGCTCGTCCGTGTCTGGCCGGGGAATGTTTTCGGGTTGGCGTCGACCGTTTCGTCGAACCGCGCAAGCACTCTTGCATCGGCACGCCGATGTCAGCAAAACAGTGCTGTTTTGCGTTTTCAAATCGGAGACGGGCTGGAGTATAACGGTTGGTCCCCCAACCTGTAAGCTTCACCAGCATGCGCATGTTCCAAACCCGCTTATCGATCAAGCCGAACCCCCGCCTTCTCAAGGTGCTGGCGTGCGCCATCGTACTGGGCGCCGCGCCCGTTTGGGCGCAGACCGCACCACTGCGCTACAACGTGGTGGAACTGCAGGCCGACGCGCATCGCGAGGTACCCAACGACCTGCTGGTCGCGCAGCTGTTTGTCGAGGAGACCAATGCCAATCCGGCACTGCTGGCCGCAGCGATCAACCGCAGCGTGGCCGAGGCATTGAAGATCGCGCGCGAATTCACAAGCGTCAAGGTGCGCACCGGCAACAATCAGACCAGCCCGGTATACGTACCACGCAGCAACCAGTTGCAGGGCTGGCGCGCGCGCGCCGAACTACGCCTGGAAACCCGGGATTTCGCTGCCGGTTCCGCCCTGATCGGCAAGCTGCAGGCCACCATGCAGCTGGGCGGGGTGAATTTTTCGGTGTCGCCGGAAGCCCGCCGGGCCGTCGAGAACGAATTGATCGCCGAGGCCATCGCGGCGTTTCGCGGGCGTGCCGAAATCGCGCAAAAGGCGCTGGGCGGTCGCGCTTTCAAGGTACAGCGCATCAATCTCGCAAGCGGCTCCTCGGGGCCGCCGCCGCGCTTGATGATGCAGTCGCGCGGCGTGGCCGACGCCGCCGCCGCGCCGCCGCCGCCAGCCGAAGCTGGCGCCAGCACCTTGAGTGTCAACGTCAGCGGCGCGGTCGAAGTGGAGTAGACAGGCTTGGGCCGCCTTCGCCCAAGCAACAGCGCAAAGCGGGTTCTATTCGGGCAACCGAGGCCGCCGGCCGGGACTTATCCTTCGTGGCAGAGTCTCTACGTCCAGCCATGATCCCCTCGCGCTTCGCCTCGCTCGTGTTCCTGCCCCTGCTGCTGCCGCTGCTGTCGGCCTGCGACCAGATCGCGGCAATCGATGGCAGCAAGGCGCGCGAAGCCGATGCGGTGGCCGTCGGCGGTGCCTGCCGTCATGCCGGTCGCGCGCTCGAGGATTGCTTTGCCGTGTATCCGGACAGCCCCAAGGCGCAGGTGTTCGCCGGCTGGAAGGAGATGAGCGACTACATGCGGGAAAACAAGATCGAAGCGGTGGCGCCGACCTTGGTCAAGGCCCCGGCGGGCGCGCCCTTCAAGAGCGGCGGCACGGATAAAGCCGGCGTCGAAAAAGGTGAAGTCAGGCCACGCGGCCTGCCCTCGACCAGCGCCGCGGCTGCCGATCCGCTGGCCGGTTTGACCAAGCCGGCCAACCCGGCGGCGACCACCATCACCGTTGAGCCGGTGGCGGCCAAGGCGGGTACGGAGGCGGCAGGCGCGAAGCGCTGACCCACTGGCGTCGGCGGCACTGGCCGCCGGGTAAAATCCGCTTGCCATGCGAAACGCCGCAGCCGAAATGCGCTGGAAGCCCAATGTCACTGTCGCCGGAGTCGTCGAACAATCCGGAAGATTCCTGCTGGTCGAGGAAAGCACCGCCGATGGTGTGTGCCTGAACCAGCCGGCCGGCCACCTCGAGGATGGTGAGACCCTGCTGCAGGCGGTCGAGCGCGAAGTGCTGGAAGAGACCACTTGCCGTTTCACGCCACAGGCCCTGATCGGGGTTTATCAGTGGCGCGAGGCCGGCGGCGGGCGCACCTTCATGCGTTTTTCGTTTGCCGGCACGGTCGCAGCTCCCGATTCCAGCCTCGATCTGGATCACGGTATCGAGCGGTTTTTGTGGATGACGCGCGACGAGATCGCCGCCGCGTCCGGGCGTTATCGCAGCCCCTGGGTGCTGATTTGCATCGACGACTATCTGGCAGGTCGACGCATGCCGCTCGACCTGATCCGGACCCTGTAGCCGTGCTTTCAATGCCGCGCCTGGCGTGCGCAAGTCTCGGCCTGGCCTTCTGCCTGGGCGTGGCGGCGGCCGAGACGGATGTTTGCTACGACTACGGCTGCCAGCGGCAGGCCAGGGTGGTGTTTGCCGATGCCGATCTGGCGGTTTTGCGCGCCATGCTCGAACCCGCCGTTGATGCATTCGGCGAGCGTGTGCTGGTGGCACAGGCGGTGGGCCGCATGTATGCGCTGGCGGCCTTGCAGACACCGATCTGGCGCGATCGCGCACGCAACGGCATGGACGAACGTCACCTCGATGGCGCCATGGACTGCATTGACCATTCCACCAACACCGACCGTTTCCTGCACCTGCTCGAAGAGGCCGGTGCATTGCGCTTCCATGCCGTCGGCGAACGCGACCGCCGCTTCGCGTTTCTGGTGTTTGGCGAGCACTGGACCGCGACCCTGGTTGAAAGCGCGAGCCAGGCACGCTTCGCGGTGGACAGCTGGTTTTTCGAACCCGGCCTGCCGGCGCTGGTGGTCGAGCTCAAGCGCTGGCAGGCGGGTTACGACCCGGAGTCGGATTTGCAGGCGGCACGATGAGCTTAGGCACGGTGGTGGTGGGGATGTCCGGCGGGGTCGATTCGGCCGTCGCCGCCTTGCTGCTCAAGCGCCAGGGCTATCGGGTGATCGGCCTTTTCATGAAGAACTGGGAGGATGACGACAACGGGGAATACTGCAGCACGCGCGAGGATCTGGTCGACGCCGCGGCGGCGGCCGAGGTGGTCGGCGTGGAGTTGGAGGCGGTGAATTTCGCGGCCGAATACAAGGATCGGGTGTTCGCCGATTTCCTGCGCGAGTACGCGGCCGGTCGCACCCCCAATCCCGACGTGCTGTGCAATGCCGAGATCAAGTTCAAGGCGTTTCTGGATCACGCCATCAAACTCGGCGCCGGGCGCATCGCCACCGGGCACTATGCAGGCGTACGCGAGCGCGATGGTCGAATCGAGTTGTTGCGCGCCACCGATGCGGCCAAGGACCAGAGCTACTTCCTGCACCGCTTGAACCAGGCGCAATTGTCGAAGGTGCTGTTTCCGCTGGCCGGCCTGACCAAGCCCGAAGTGCGGCGCATCGCGCAGGAAGCCGGCCTGGGCGTGCATGCCAAGAAGGACTCGACCGGCATCTGCTTTATCGGCGAGCGGCCGTTTCGCGAGTTCCTCAACCGCTACCTGCCCAAAGAGCCCGGGCCGATGCTGGATGAAAACGGGCGCCGGGTCGGCACGCACATCGGCCTGATGTTCTATACGATCGGCCAGCGCAAGGGCATCGGCCTGGGCGGCATGCGCGACGATCGCGGCGCCGCGGCAGGCGGCGAGCCATGGTTCGTGGCGGCCAAGAACGTGGCGGCCAACAGCATCACGGTGGTACGCGGTCACGATCATCCGTGGCTCAAGTCGACTGGCCTCTTGGCGCGCGAGCCCTCGTGGGTCTCGGGCGAGGCGCCCACAGACGGGGCGCTCTTCGGGGCCCGCACGCGTTATCGCCAGAGCGACGCCGCTTGCCGCTTCGGCGCTGCCCAGGCCGGCCGGTTCGAGCTCGCATTCGACGTCCCGCAGTGGTCGGTGACGCCGGGCCAGTCGGCGGTGCTTTATGACGGCGAAGTTTGTCTGGGCGGCGGGTTTATCGATATTGCAGACACAGAGGCACTGCCGAGCGCAACTTCACGGAGAGCGTAAGCGGACCTGAGCAAGCGCTCGATCGGAGCTGCGGCGCGTGCAGGCTTGCCGGGCAACGCAGGCCTTGCGCCCGAACGGCCGGCGCAGGCGGTTCAGGCGCCTGGACTCCGCGTGTCCGCAAACGACGCGCGCAGCGCCAGCTTGTCGGCCAGCCTGGCCAGATTCGCGTAGTCGCTGCGCCACGCGATCTGCGGAAAGCGGAAATCCAGGTAACCCAGGGCCACGCCGGTGGCGATATCGGCCAGCGAATAGGCAACGCCGCAGCACCATGGCTTTTCGCCCAGGCCACGCGCCGCGGCGGCCAGGGCGAGCTTGACCTTGGCCTGCTGCCGCCCGATCCATTCGGGGCTCTGCTGCTGCGCCGGCCGCGCCGCTTCCAGACGCGCCGCGATCGCCGCATCGCAAATACCGTCGGCCAACGCTTCCCAGCAACGCACCTCGACGCGCGCACGTCCGGAGGCGGGGATCAGCTTGTTGACCGGGGTGATCGTGTCGAGGTACTCGACGATCACGCGCGAGTCGAACATCGCGCCGCCGTCATCCATCACCAGCGTGGGCACCTTGCCCAGCGGGTTGACTTCCGGCACCTTGCTGGCGGCGTCCCACGGGTTTTCCTGCACGAACTCGAAGTCAATCCGCTTTTCAGCCATCACCACGCGCACCTTGCGCACGTAGGGGCTGGTGCCGGCACCGATCAGTTTCATGCGTTTCTTCTGGTTGTTGTGCGCGATCGATTATATCAAGCGGGTCTGTACCGGCGCGTCGGAATCAGGTGCCGCTGCGGCTAAAATGCAGCCTTGTCCGTGAATCGCACCCGCCATGCCATCCGCACTGCAATCCTTGTCTCCCCTCGATGGGCGCTACGCCGCGCGGCTTGACGCACTGCGGCCGTATCTTTCCGAGTTCGCGCTGCTGCGCTATCGCGTGAGTGTCGAGGCAGCGTGGCTGCGCGCGCTGGCCGCCGCCGGCTTGCCCGAATTGCCGCCGCTCGCGGCCAGTGTGACCGGCGTCCTCGATGCCATGGTCGACGGCTTCGGCGAAGCCGATGCCTTGCGCATCAAGGAGATCGAGCAGACCACCAACCATGATGTCAAGGCGGTCGAGTACTTCATGAAGGAGAAGATGGCGGCCAGCGAAGGCTTCGACGAGGCTGCCGAGTTCATTCATTTCGCCTGCACCTCGGAGGACATCAACAACCTGGCCTACGGCCTGATGCTAAACGCTGCGCGCAAGGATGTGCTGCTGCCGGCGCTGCGTGCGGCCTTGCAGGGTATGCGCGCGCTGGCGCATGCCGAGGCCGCCACGCCGATGCTGGCGCGTACCCATGGGCAGCCGGCCACCCCGACCACCCTGGGCAAGGAAGCGGCCAATGTCGCCATGCGCCTGGCGCGGGCGATCGCCGGGTTCGAGCGGGTGGCGCTGACCGGCAAGCTCAATGGCGCGACCGGCAACTACAACGCGCACAGCATCGCCTATCCGAATGTCGATTGGGAGGCGCTGGCGCGCGGCGTGGTCGAACGCATGGGGCTGGA
>JAYTDE010000862.1:0-1605 GCA_043736195.1 Burkholderiales bacterium
ACGTCGCCTACAAAGGCTCGGGGCCGACCACCATGGCGCTGCTGCAAAAAGAGATCGACGTGTTTTTCGCGACACCGGCCGCGGTGGAGCCGCATATCAGGTCAGGCGATTTCCGCGCGCTGGCGGTGACCTCCGCCGAGCGCTTCGGCGCCTTTCCGGCGGTGCCGACAGTTGCTGAATCGGGCATCCCGGCAGTCGTAGATTTCCGCATGGAGATCTGGTGGGGCCTGCTGGCGCCGGCTGCGACCGATGCGAAGGTGCTCGACCGGCTGCACGCCGCGGTGACAGCGGCGATTCGGGACCCGAAGATCCGCGAGCGCTGGCTGGCGCAGGGGATGGTGCCGGCGCCGACCTCGCGCGCCGAATTTCAGGCCTTGATCAAGAGCGATCTGGCGAAGTGGGGCAAGGTGATTCGCGACAACGGCATCACTGCCGAGTAGCGCCCAGCGGCCCCGACTGTCATGCCCGTCGCCCCGGAAATCGCCGCGCTGCTGGCGGAATTCAACGCCAGGCCGCCGCTGCGCGAGGTGCCGATCGCGCAACTGCGCCAGACGCGCGAGCGGATCGGCGCGACCGATGTGCAAGTGGTCGGCGCGGTTGCGGACCGGGTCATTGCCGGGCCGGGCGGCCCGTTGCCATTGCGCCTCTATGCGCCGGAAGGCGCGCCAGGCAGCATGCCGCTGGTATTGTTCTTTCACGGTGGCGGCTTCGTGTTCGGTAGTGTCGACGGCTACTACGATCATGTATGCCGGGTCCTCTGCGCACGGGCCCGCTGTCGCGTGATCTCGGTGGCGTATCGGCTGGCGCCTGACCACAAGTTCCCGGCTGCCCCCGACGACTGCTTCGCTGCGCTGCAATGGGCGATGTTGAACGCCGCCGAACTGGGTATCGATAGCGCGAAGGTTTTCGTGGCGGGCGGCAGTGCCGGCGCCAATCTGGCGGCAGTGACCGCGCTGCGAGCACGCGATTCCAAGGGGCCGGCCTTGTGTGGCCAGATCCTGTTTTACCCGCTCACCGCCCACCACACGCCGGCGAGCGCCTCGTCACTTGCCTACGCCACCGGTTACTACCTGACGCGCGCCGACGTGATCTGGTTCCTGCAGCAATACCTGCGCGACGACGCCGATGCGCGCAACCCCTATGCGCTGCCCTTGCAGTCCCGGTCTCTGTCCGGACTGCCGCCGGCACTGGTGATCACGGCCGAATTCGACCCCTTGCGGGACGAAGGCGAGGATTATGCGCAGCGGATGCGCGCTGATCGCGTGGCCGTCACACTGACCCGCTACGAAGGCATGATTCACGGCTTCCTGGCGTTTCCGACTGGCGAGGTCGAGCGCGTGTTCCAGGAAACCGTCCGTTGGATCGGGGCGCTGGCGGGGAAAGGGTAGCCGCCTGCCATTTTGCTCCGGCTGACCTGACAGAACACGGTTGCGATCATCCGGCAGGACCGGCGGCGTGCAGTCAAGCAGCCTGCGTACGGCGCGAGGGCCGGCATCGCGCATGCATGCGCAGAGGTCACTGCAGTTTTCCTGACATCGATTGAAACTTTCGAGCCTGTGCGCAGTCGACGTGATTCGAGAAATTTGTCGTTCATGCGCTTTTTGC
>JAYTDE010000863.1:0-3183 GCA_043736195.1 Burkholderiales bacterium
TGCGTGCCGATGAAAGCACCGAACGGGCCCGCATAGGCCCCCAGGTCGATGGTGTCGCTCCAGCGGAAGGCCAGAAAATTGCCGGCCGCGTCCATCGCCACTTCGCCGGTAAGCGATAGCGCGCGGCCGTGGTAGTCGGACAGGAAGGTATCGCTGCGCGAGCCGCTCCACTTGACCGGGCGGCCCAGCAGCTTGGCGGCCAGCATCGACAGGAGATACTCGGGATAGGGCGTGCCGCGAATGCCGAAACTGCCGCCAACGTCCTCGACGATCAGGTCAACGCTCTTGGCCGGCAGGCCGGTGATCTGCTCGATGTGGCTGCGCGCGCCAATCAGGCCCTGCGAAGGGGCATGCAGCGTGTAGCGATCAGCAGCGGCATCATAGGCGGCCAGGCAGGCGCGTGGCTCCATCGGATTGCACACTAGGCGCTGACTGTCGACCATCAGCTTGGTGACGTGGCGCGCAGCTGCGAACGCGGCGGCTGTCGCCGCTTCATCACCATGCTCATGCACATAGGCCAAGTTGCCTTCGATGTCGTCGTGCACGCGCGGCGCAGCGGGGGCAACCGCGTCGGCGAAGGTCACCACTGAAGGCAAATCCTCGTATTCGATCTCGATCAGTTCGGTGGCGTCCTGCGCCTCGACCGCAGATTCAGCCACCACGAAGGCGATAGCCTGGCCGACATAAGCCACCCGATCGTTTGCCAGCACCGGGTAGAACGGCTTTTTCATCGGCTGGCCGTGCTTGTCTTTGGAAGCCACACCACCGACGATCGACTTGAAGCCGGCGCGCTCGGCATCGGCATAAGTCAGTACCGCCTTGACGCCGGGCGCGGCAAGCGCCTGGGCCGTGTCGATCCGCACAATGCGCGCGGCGGCCTGCGGCGAGCGCAAAACCGCAGCGTGCAACTGCTGCGGCAGATTCCAATCGGTGGCGTAGCGTCCCTGACCGGTGATCAGGCGCAGGTCTTCCCGGCGTGAAGCTTGCATAGAAAATTGAGGCTTGTGAGCGAGTTTGTGGGGTCAGCCACCAGTTTACTTCAATTGGTGTTGCCACTGCTCAAGAACGCGCGCCGGGACTGCCGGAAATCGGGCGAGATCCGCGACCAGGCGATTTCCCCTGCGCGCAATCCAACCAGCACACGGCCCGCAATCGCCGCTGGCGATTTGTCAGCCCGCGCACGGGGACCGTCGCGATTCTCAGACATTGCAAAAATCCCCGCCGCGCCCCGCGCAAGGTGCCGCAGGCCGTTAGCGAGTCCACGGCGCGGCGGTGCCCGGCGCGATGCCGTACTTGCGCGCGGCTTCGATGAGCGTCGCAGCGGGCACGGCGCCGGACTCGACCAGGGCTTGCAAAGCCTGCACCGCGATGTGGCTGCGATCGACTTCGAAGAAGCGGCGCAACGCGGCGCGCGTATCGCTTCTGCCAAAACCGTCGGTACCCAGCGTGACGTAGCGCGCACGCAGTTGCGCACGCAGTAATTCCGGCACCGCCCTTACATAGTCCGTGGCTGCGATCACCGGCGCCATGGATGAACCCAGGCAAGCCTGCGCCCAGCTTTGCGCAACCTGGGCTTTGCCGCCTGAAAGCGCCGCATCGAGACGCGCGCGTTCAACCCGCAAGCCATCACGCTGCAGTTCGGAATAGCTGGTCACCGAAAACACATCGGCCTCGATGCCGAATTCCGCGCGCAACATGTCGGCCGCGGCCAGCACTTCGGGCAGGATCGCGCCGCTGCCCAGGAGGCGCACCTGCGCTGCGCCGCGCGCCGCGCGAACGCTGACCATGCCGCGCACAATCCCTTCGCGCATGCCAGGCTCGAACGCGATCTGGGTGGTGTTCTCATTCATCGCCGTCAGGTAATAGAACACGTCCTCGCCACGCTCCAGCATCGCGCGCATGCCCTCTTCGATCAGTACCGCGACTTCATGCGCATAGCACGGATCGTAGGCACGACAGTTGGGCACGGTCGAGGCCACCAGATGGCTGCTGCCATCCTGATGCTGCAGGCCCTCGCCGGAGAGCGTGGTGCGGCCGGCGGTGGCGCCAATCAGGAAGCCGCGCGAGCGTTGGTCGGCGGCGGCCCAGATCAGGTCGGCGACGCGCTGGAAGCCGAACATCGAGTAGTAGATGTAAAACGGCAGCATCGGCACGCCGTGGTTGGCGTAGCTGGTGGCCGCGGCGATCCACGACGACAGGGCGCCGGCTTCGGTGATCCCCTCTTCGAGAATCTGGCCGTCGCGCGCCTCCTTGTAGTACAGCAGTTCGTCGGCGTCTTCCGGCTCATAGGCCTGGCCGTTGGGCGAGTAGATACCGATCTGCCGGAACATCGCCTGCATGCCGAAGGTGCGCGCCTCATCGGCCACGATCGGCACCACATGACGGCCGATCGATTTGTCGCGCACCAGGTTGGTCAGCATGCGCACGAACGCCATGGTCGACGACATGTCGGAGGCCGAAGCCGGCGCGCTGCCGTCACCACCCGGCGCGGGCTCGAGAGCGAATTTAGCGAAGACCGAGGCAGCGGGCACAGTCAGAGCGGGCGCGCTTACGCGCCGCGCCGGCAGCGGCCCGCCCAGGCTGGCGCGGCGCGCCAGCAGATATTTCATCTCGGCGCTGTCCGCGGCGGGGCGGTAAAAGCTGACAGCTCGCACTTCGTCGTCCGACAGCGGCAGCGCGAAGCGGTCGCGAAACGCCAGAAGTGCCGCATCGTCCAGCTTTTTCTGCTGATGCGTGGTCATCTTCGCCTGGCCCGCCGAACCCATGCCGAAGCCCTTCATGGTCTTGGCCAGGATCACGGTAGGCGTGCCGCGGTGGTTTACCGCCGCGTGGTAGGCGGCATGGATCTTCACCGGATCGTGCCCGCCGCGCTTCAAGTCGTCGATGTCGGCATCGCTCATGTGCGCCACCAGCGCGCGCACCTCGGGGTACTTGTTGAAAAAATGCTCGCGGTTGAATTTGCCGTCGGTGGCCGAGTATTTCTGGAACTCGCCATCGACCGTCTCGTGCAGGCGCTGCACCAGGGCGCCGGCATGGTCGCGCGCGAACAGCGCGTCCCAGTTCGAACCCCAAAGGAGCTTGATCACATTCCAGCCGGCGCCGGCGTAAAGCCCCTCGAGTTCCTGGATGATCGAGCCATTGCCGCGCACCGGGCCATCGAGGCGCTGCAGGTTGCAGTTGACC
>JAYTDE010000864.1:0-1982 GCA_043736195.1 Burkholderiales bacterium
GAGGCGCGGGTGATGCCCGCCGGCGTGCTCGTCAAGCTGCCCGAGGCGATCAGCTTCGAGCAGGGTGCAGCCATGATGCTGCAGGGCATGACGGTGCAATATCTGATCAAGCAGTCCTATGCGGTGAAGGCGGGCGATACCGTGCTGTGGACGGCGGCCGCTGGCGGTGTGGGCCTGTTCGCGATGCAATGGCTCAAGGCGCTTGGCGTGACCGTGATCGGTACAGTCTCAAGCGACGCCAAGGCAGAGGTCGCGCGCGCCCACGGTTGCACGCACACCATAGTCACTTCGCGTGAAGACACCGCGGCACGGGTCAAGGAAATCACCGGTGGCAAGGGCGTGCCGGTGGTGTACGACTCGGTCGGCAAGGATTCCTGGGACAGCTCGCTCAACTGCCTGCGTCCGCTCGGCTACATGATCAGCTTCGGCAATGCATCCGGTGCGGTACCGCCGGTCAATCTGGGCGTGCTGTCGCAAAAAGGCTCGATCTATGTGCAACGACCAACGCTCATGACCTATGTGGCCGAGCGCGCGCGCCTGGAAAGCATGGCCGCCGACCTGTTTGGCGTGGTCGCCAACGGTCAGGTCAAGGTCAACATCAATCATCGCTACGCTCTCAAGGACGCCGGCTTGGCACAAGCCGACCTGGAAGGCCGCAAGACCACCGGCTCGACAGTTCTGCTGCCCTGAAGCGTCACCGGGCAAGACAGTCATTGGCGAATGACGTTCGTGCGCGCCGTGGAATCGTCGATTTTCGGGATTCGACGGCGCGCCCGAGACAGTCAGGTACGGACATGTCCTGACCAGCCGTGACAGGATCGCGCATGGGTCGAACCATGCGGGATTTCGTTTTCGGATCGCCCGATCAAGCGCGGCGTCACTCCGGCAAGACTCTTGCCGCTGTCAGCTCTTCATGCGATTGATGCGCACCACCTCCTGCAGGCGGCGCAGGGCTCGCATCACGCGCGCCAGATGGGCGCGGTCCGCCACCTCGATGGCGAATTCCATGATCGCGTAGTTGCCGGTTTCGTCATCCTCGGTGTGCACGTTGGTAATGTTGGTGTCGGTTGCGGTCAGTTCGGACGCCACCTTTGCGAGTATGCCGCGCCCGTTGGTCACCAGAGCCCGAATGCTCACCACGAAATGCTTGTCCGGTTCCGGATCCCAATCGACGTCGACCCAGTTGTCCGGCTCCTTGCGACGCGACTTGGCGATCGTCTTGCAGTCGTGGGTATGAATCACCAACCCCTGCCCTTTGCTGATGTGGCCGATGATCGGGTCGCCCGGAATGGGGCGGCAGCATTGCGCCAGTTGCACCGCCATGCCATCGGCGCCACGAATGGTGACCGGTGCCGGCCGCGCATCGGCGCGACCGTCCGCCACCGCACCGTCGATGCCGGCAGCCGCCGCCAGCCGCCGCGCGACAACTGCAGCCAGGCGCTTACCCAACCCGATGTCGGCGTACAGGTCCTGGCGTGATTTCGCGCCGGCGTCGCGAATCATCCGGTCCCAGCCGTTTGCGTCGAGGCTGCCCTGGCCGATGCCGAGTGTGCGCAGTGCCTGCCCGAGCAGGCGCTGACCAAGACCCACGGACTCCTCGTACTTGACCGTCTTCATGTAATGGCGAATGTGCGCACGCGCCTTGCCTGTGCGCACAAAGCCGAGCCAGCCCGGATTCGGCTGCGACCCGGTTGATGTGATGATTTCGACCAAATCGCCGCTCTTCAATTCCGTGCGCAGCGGCATCGATTCACCGTTGATCTTGACGCCGACAGTCTGGTCGCCGACATCGGTGTGGACGGTGTAGGCGAAATCGACCGCGGTGGCGCCGCGCGGCAGGGCCATGATGCGTCCCTTTGGCGTGAACACGTAGACCTCGTCGGGAAACAGGTCGACCTTGACGTGCTCAAGAAACTCCGCCGCGTCGCGCGAGTTGCTTTGTATGTCCAACAGCGACTGCAGCCACTTGTGGGTCTTTTTCT
>JAYTDE010000865.1:0-2810 GCA_043736195.1 Burkholderiales bacterium
GGCAGCTTGCCGATCACATCCGGTGGCGGCTTGCCGTAGGTATCGGCTTCGATCAGGTAGGAAGCGGCGGTGTAGACATCCTGACTCAGAAACACCAGCAAGAGCGCCATCGGGCCCACCAGAAAGATCAGCACCAGCGTGGTGGACGCGGCGGCGGCAAGCCCGGATCGATTATCGAACCTGGCCAGCAACTTTTCGTGCATGGGCCAACTGGCGACCGCCAGAATCGCCGCCCACAGGATCGCCAGCACGAATGGCGACAGCACCACGAATGCGCCGAACAGGATTCCCGAGGTGAACAGAATGCTGACCAGCAGCTTGGGGGGGGACGACTGGCTGCTGTTCATGATGCGTCGACAGGGAGTACCGGTTCAATGAATTGCGCGATTGTAGACCGAGGTGTCGCCATTCAGGCGCGCATGCGCAGCGCCTGGTTGATGCGCGCCGCCGCCGCCTTCAATGGGGGCAGAAAAGTTTTCGTCATTTGCGCCGCCGAGACCCGGGTTGAATTGCACGACAGATTCATCGCTGCGATCACCGTGCCGCTGCGATCGTATAGAGGCACGGCGATCGAACACAAGCCTTCCTCGAGTTCCTGGTTCACCATCGCGTAGCCATCGCTCCTGGCGCGCGCGATGACGCGCAGAAGCTTGTCGATCGAGGTTTCGCTGTGGCGGGTAAGCGCAGCGATGTCTGACGCTTGCAGCACTGTTGTCAGGCGCGCTTCGTCGAGCCCGGCGAGCAGCACGCGACCCATCGAGGTGCACCAGGCCGGCAGGCGACTGCCGATCGCCAGATTGATGGCCATGATCTTGGCGGTCGGCACGCGCAGGATGTAGACGATCTCGGTGCCTTCCAGCACCGAGATCGACGACGATTCGTGCACCTCGCGCACCAGTTCCTCCATCACCGGTTCCGCCAGATTCCACAATGGCGTGGTCGACAGATAGGCATAGCCGAGATCGAGAATGCGCGCGGTCAGGCGAAACTGGCGGCCGTCTTGCACCACATACCCGAGCGCTTGCAGGGTGAGTAGAATGCGCCTCGCGCCGGCACGGTCCAGGCCGGTGCGTTCGGCCACTTCAGTCAGGGTCTGCGTCTTTGCATCGTGGCCGAAGGAGCGGATCACCGCGAGGCCGCGCGCGAAGGATTGCACGTAACTGTCGCTGGGCGCGATGCGCTCGGATTGTTTTGGTTGCGCTGCAGCAATCACCGGCTTCATGGGCCTCTAGTTCCTTGATTTGTTGCGAGTTCTGATAGTGAACAAGAATCTGTTTGACAAAGCATCCGGAGTTTCGCATTCTAATACGCAATACGAACATTTGTTCTGCATGCAAACTTTTTCGTCTTGACCTTGACGCCTACATTCCCATGATGCAATTCATCTATGCAGCGCAAGCCGCGCGCGTGGTGTTCGGCGCCGGCTCACTTGCGCACCTGGAGCGCGAGATTGACCTCCTGGGCGCCCGTCGCGCACTGGTGCTCGCAACTCCTGAGCAGCAGGGCCAAGCCGAAATGGTGGCGCAGCGCCTCGGTGCCCGCTGCGCTGGCGTGTTTGCGCAAGCCGTGATGCATGTGCCGATCGAAACCGCGCGCCTGGCGCGCGCCGAAGCCGCACGCGTCGGCGCCGATTGCGCCGTCGCCATTGGTGGCGGCTCGACCACCGGTCTGGGCAAAGCCATCGCACTGGAGTCCGCGTTGCCGATTCTGGCCATCCCCACCACCTACGCTGGTTCGGAGATGACCAGCATCTACGGCATTACCGAAGACGGTGTGAAGAAGACCGGGCGCGATGCGCGCGTGCTGCCGCGCACGGTGATCTACGACCCCGAACTGACCCTGGGCTTGCCGGTCGGCATGTCGGCTACAAGCGGCATGAACGCGATTGCGCATGCGGTCGAAGCGCTCTATGCGGTCGATGCCAACCCGGTGATCTCATTGATGGCTGAAGAAGGCATCCGTGCACTGGCCACCGGACTGCCGGCGGTGATGGCCGCGCCCGGCGACATCACGGCGCGCTCCAACGCCTTGTATGGCGCCTGGCTGTGCGGCATCGCGCTCAACGGCTGCGCGATGGCACTGCATCACAAGCTGTGCCACACCCTGGGCGGCAGTTTCAACCTGCCGCATGCCGAAACCCATACAGTGGTTTTGCCGCATGCGGTGGCCTACAACGCCCAAGCAGCGCCGCAGGCGATGGCGCGCATCGCACGCGCGCTCGGTAGCGACGATGCGGCGGGTGGCCTGTATGCGCTGGAACAGCGCCTTGGCACACCACTCTCGCTCAAGGCGATCGGCATGCCGCAAGACGGTCTGGAGCGGGTGGCCGATCTTGCGGTGGCAGCCGCGTACCCGAACCCGCGGCCGCTCGACCGCGCGTCGATCCGCGCACTGCTGGACGATGCGTTTCATGGCCGCATGCCGGCCATCCGAAAGGGCTAGGCGATGATCAACAAGATCGTGAATTCGATGGCAGACGCGCTCGCTGATGTGCGCAACGGCTCGGTGGTCATGTTGGGTGGCTTTGGAGGCGCCGGCATGCCCAATGAACTGATCGACGGCCTGATCGCGCAGGGCGCGCGCGACCTGACCCTGGTGGCCAATAATGCCGGCAACGGCGAAACCGGCATGGCGGCCCTGCTCAAGGCGGGCAGGGTCAGGAAAATCATTTGTTCGTTTCCGCGCCAGGCGGATTCGCATGTTTTTGACGGCCTCTATCGCGCCGGGAAACTGGAGCTTGAACTGGTGCCGCAAGGCAACCTGGCGGAGCGCATCCGTGCCGCCGGCGCCGGCATCGGCGCCTTTTTCAC
>JAYTDE010000866.1:0-2101 GCA_043736195.1 Burkholderiales bacterium
TGGTCGATGTGCAGCCGCGCCGCGGCGCGTCGGTGGCGGCGGTGTCGCCCGAGGTGGCGCGTGACCTGGTTGAAGTGCGCGCCACCCTCGAAGGGCTCAATGCGCGCCTGGCCGCACGCCATCGCGATCCGGCCATCATTGTCGAATTGCGCACGGTGCTCGATAGTGGCAATCAGGCCGCCGGGACGGGCGAGGTGGGCGATCTGGTGCGTCTGAACGGCGCATTCCATGACAAGCTGGGAGAAGCCGGCGGCAATACCATCTTGTGGGACATCATGCGCACTTTGCGCGAGCGCACTGGCCTGTTGTTCGCCGCTAACACAACGCGACGCGCGCGTGAGGATTGGGACGAGCATTCACGGATTCTGGCGGCTGTCATCGATGGCGACGAGGAGTTGGCCGCCATGCTCGCCACGCGTCACGTCAGGCGCGCCGCCGAGACGGCGTTCGCGGGGCTGGATGCGCAGCCAGCAGCCGCTCTACCCTGAGTCAAGTGGGCAAGCGCTGGGGCAGGTCGTATCCGGCGCCTGCCCGCATCAGGCCGCCAGCACTTTCTCCGCCTTGATCGCCTGGTTCACCAGCGGCATCACTTTTTCAGCCATCAGCTCCATCGAGCGTCGGCCCAGCGCGCCGTCGGTCCAGTCGATGCCGCAGTAGAGCAGGGTGCCGAAGTCGCCGGTTTCCTTGCGAAAGGCCATGATCTGTTCGGCCACTTCATCCGGGGTGCCGGCGATCACCAGGCGGTCGACCACGCCGCCCAACGTGACCGAATCATCGGGCGCGTCGCGGCTTTCCTTGAACAGGTTGGTGCGGCCGGCGCGCTTGAGTTTGTACAGCAATTGCTTGTAATAGAAATTGTAAGGCCCGTCTTCGCCCTTGCCGTATTTTTGCGCCACCGCGCCGTCCTCGGCCACGAACACGGTTTTCGCCACGCGCCAGTTGGCGGGGTTGGCCGGGCGGCCGGCTTCGGCACAGCCGGGCACGTACTTGCCCCAGTGTGACTTGACCCACTGTGGCAGCAGGAAGTTGGCCGAGATCGGTTCCCAGCCGCGCGCCGCGGCGGCGGTCACGCCGGACGAGAATGGCTCCACCGCGGTGATCACGATCGGCGGATGCGGCCGCTGAAAGGTTTTCAGGATGGTGCCCTGGCCGATCTCGGTGATCAGGGTGCGCTCGGTCGACAGGTTCCAGAACTTGCCCTTGAAGTTGTAGGGCGCTTGGCCGGTCCAGAGCGCGATCATGTGGTTGATGCACTCAAGGAACATCGCCTTGCGGTCGCGATCCAGGTTTTCGAACATTTCCATGTCGGACGGCAGGCCGCCGGGGCTGATGCCGACGATGAAACGCCCTTCGAGCAGGTTGTCCAGCATCGCGACATTGGCCGCGAAGGCCGCCGGATGGCCGTTGGGCAGGTTGAGCGTGCCGGTAGCCAGCTTGATGCGCGAGGTCGCATGCACCAGGGTCGAGAGGAACATCAGGCACGAGGGAATGGTTTCGGCCAGGTCGGTGGTGTGTTCGCCCACATAGGCCTCGGTGAAGCCCAGGCGATCGGCCATGATGATGGCTTCGCGGTCTTCCTTGAGCGTTTCAAGGTAGTTGCGCCCCGGAGGGTGCAAGGGCATGGTGAAGAATCCGAGTTCCATGGCGGTCCTTTTTTAAGGCGGGTGTGCAGGTGAGTGATCGCCGGCGCAATCGGCGACGATTACAGATTATCCTTTAATTATCGCTTTATAAATTAAAAGCCGATTCGATGCAAGCCACACTTTTAGAATGCTGTGGATGCACACTGATCGCGTGAAGATGCGGGCGCCTTGGCCAGGGCTGCGCCGGCATCCCTGGGGCTCCAATATCGCAGCCATTGCGCCGATCCGCTAACGTAGTTCAGTCCGCGCGATGTCCTGTGCCGACGACAGCGCCACCCCGCAACTACGGAAATCAGGCATGCCATCCATTTTCAGCCCCGAGCAACGCGCCGCCTATGAACGCGCCGCCTATGAACGCGCCGCCTATGAACGCGACGGCTACGTCATGGTCAGGTCGCTGTATGACGCGCGCGAGATCGCCATCCTGCGCGCGGCGATCGAACAGTATCCGCAACTGC
>JAYTDE010000867.1:0-3772 GCA_043736195.1 Burkholderiales bacterium
CTTCGCACCGCTGCGCCATGTGCCAAAGAGCAAGTCGGTTTCGTTGGGATTGATCACCACCAAGTCCGCGGCCCTCGAACCGGTGGATCTGCTGCGCCGGCGCATCGATCTGGCAAGCAAGTACATCGACCTGTCGCAATTGGGTATCTGTCCGCAGTGTGGCTTCGCCAGCACGGTGGGCGGCAACGACGTGACGCTCGAAGACGAGATTGCCAAGCTCAAGCTTTTGACCAGCACCGCGCAACAGGTGTGGGGCAGCGCCTGATCACTTATTGAGAAATGCAAAATTCATGACAAGAACATGCCTCTGGCGAGGCTGTCATGTTTTTGGTAACGATCAATGGGCGGGCGTTCCGAGGTAGGCCTCGATCACCCGAGGATCGGCCAGCACGGTGGCCGCATCGCCCTGCGTGAGCAACGCGCCGTAGTTGAGCACGACGATGCGATCGGCCAAGTCGGCCACCATCTGCATATCGTGCTCGACCCACAGCATGGCCGGGCCCTTCTCATGCTTGACGCGCAGGATGAAGCGCGCCAGATCTTCCTTTTCCTCGCGGTTGAGACCTGCGGAAGGCTCGTCGAGGAGCATCAGTGAGGGGTTCATCGCCAGCGCGCGCGCAAAGCCGATCACCTTTTGCAAGCCGAACGAGAGATTGCCGACCTGCGCGTGCCGGTAGTGTTCCAGCTCGACAAACTCGATCACCTCCTCGACGGCGCGGCGGTGGTCGGCCTCCGCGTTGCGGGTCTTGCTGGAGAACAGTGCCTCGCCCAGCATCGAGGTCCTGATGCCAAGGTGGCGCGCGATCAGCAGATTGTCCACCACGCTCATGTGCGCGAATAACTCGGCGTGCTGGAAGGTGCGGGCCACGCCAAGGGCGGCGATGCGCGACGGGCGCAGGCCATCGAGCCGTACGCCGCCGAATCGCACTTCGCCCCGGCCAGGCCGGTAGATGCCGTTGACGCAATTGAGCACGCTGGTCTTGCCGGCGCCGTTCGGCCCGATCAGCGCCACCAGTTCACCGGGACGCACCTCGAAGCTGACATCGTGAAACACCGTGAGTCCGCCAAAGGCGAGCGATAGCGAATCGACTTGCAGCACCTTATCCATACCACCGCCGGCTGCGCTTGTATTGCTTCACATCGCGATAGCTCTTGCGCGCAGCGCCGCCCTGGCCCAGATAGAACTCGCGAATATCCTGATGTGCGCCCAGCTTGGCGGCATCGCCGTCCTGCACGATGCGACCATTCTCGATCACGTAGCCGTAGTCAGCCGCGGCCAGCGCCACCCCGGCGTTCTGCTCGACCAGCAGGATGGTGAGCCCCAGCTCGTTGCGCAAGGCCGCAAGCTTTTGCATCAACTCCTGGACGATCAGTGGCGCCAGCCCCTGCGAGAGTTCGTCGACCAGCAACAGTTTTGGCGCACACATCAGGGCGCTGCCGATGGCCAGCATCTGCCGTTCGCCGCCCGACAAATAACCGGCTTCGCGCCGTGCCAGCTGCGCCAGCCGCGGGAACTGTGCGTGCACCATTTCCAGCAAGGCACTGCGGCGCTCGCCACGCGGCGTGGTCGCCGCCGCCAGGTTCTCGGCCACTGTCAGGTTGTCGAACACCTTGTCGCGCTCCGGCACCAGCGCGATGCCCAGCGCGGTGACGCGATGCGGCGCGAAATTCTCGATCGGCTTGCCCATGAAGCGGATCGCGCCGGCCGTGACGCGTGCATTGTCGAGCCCGAGGAATCCGGAGATGGCGCGCAGCACCGTGGTCTTGCCGGCGCCGTTGGTGCCCATCAAGGCCACCAGCTGCCCGGCACCGACCTTGAGCGAGACGCCCTGCACGGCGGTCATCACGCGGTGGTAGGCCACTTCGATCGCATCGACCTCAAGCAATGGAGTGCCGTCGCTTGTACCCGATGGCACCGTCACTTGCCGCCTCCAGCCAAGGGCTTTTGCTTGAAGGGCCACATCAGGAAGTAGGCTTGCACTCGCCGCCAGATACCCGCCAAGCCCTGCGGCTCGAACACCAGGAACAGGATCATCACCAGTCCGAAGGCCGCATAGTTGATCGCGAACACCGCGTTTTGCAGGCCGCGCATTCGCGGCAGCGCTTCGCTCAGCATGCCGACCAGCCATTCGATGCCATAGGGAAACAGGGTCACGAACACCGCGCCCATCACCGCACCGGCGATCGACCCGATGCCGCCGATGATCACCATCGCGACATACTGGATCGACAGGAACAAGGAAAACGCCTCACCCGACACGAAGCCTCGGTAGTAGGCGAATAGGCAGCCAAGCATCGCGGTGATGGTCGAGCTCGCCACGAAGGCCAGGAGTTTGTAGCGCGGCACATCGATGCCGAGCGCTTCGGCCACCGCTTCCCGTCCGTGCAGCGCGCGCCAGGCGCGGCCGGTGCGTGCGCGCAGCCAGTTGAGGGCGATCAGCACAGTGCCCACCGCGGCGATCAGGAACACCGCGTACCAGGCGCGGCCGTCGGCCAGTTCCCAGCCGAACAGGCGCGGTGGATCGATCACGATGCCGGTGGAAAAGCCGCGCCGGGTTTCGTACTCATGCCCGAGGTAGATCACGATGAAATGCAGTGCCAGCGTGCTGACCGCGAGATACAGGCCGCGCAGCCGCAGCGAGGGCAAGCCGAAGATCACGCCGAGCAAGGCGCCGGTGGCCGCCGAGGCCGGCAAGGTCAGCCAGATCGACGCACCGACTTCCTTGACCAGGATGCCGGTGCAAAATGCGCCGGCCGCCATCAGTCCGGCATGCCCCAAGGAAATCTGGCCGGCAAATCCGGTGAGCAACATCAAGGCCACCGCCCCCACCACCGCCAGCAAGGTCTGGTTGGCCAGGTCGAGGACGAAGGCATTGGCGACCCACGGCAGGGCCAGCAGGGCGCAGCCGAACAGCACGCAGACGACGCGCTGGAAGCGCGTATCGATGAGGCGCGTGTCCTGGCTGTAGCGGGTGCGGAAATAGCCGCTGGCGTGGGGCACTAGACGCGGTCCAGTTCTTCGCGGGAGCCGAACAGGCCCCAGGGTCGCACGATCAGCATCGCCGTGAGCACCAGAAACGGCACCACGTCGGACAGCAGCGGATCGACATAGTGAATCAGCAGCACCTCGGCGGCGGCGACGATCAAGGCGCCACACAGCGCACCGACCAGGCTGTCGAGCCCGCCTACCAGGGCCGCCGGAAAGGCCTTGAGGCCGATGGTGGCCATGGTGGCATCGAGACCGGAATCACAGGCGATCAGGATGCCGGTCAGGCCGCCGGTGAATACCGCGATCCCCCAGGCCAGCGCATAGACGGCATGCAGATTGATGCCGCGTTGCGCTGCCAGGCGCGGGTTTTGCCCGGCCGCGCGCATCGCGATGCCGTAGCGACTGCGCGTCAGGAAGACCCACAATGCGAGATAGACCAGCGCATTGATGACCACCAGCAATACGCTGACGGTGGAAAGGCGCGCGCCGCCCGGCAAGGTGACCACGGGATTTTCGAAGCCGAGCAGGCGGGCCGGGTGTTGCACCTGCGCCGACCATATCAGCACCATCGCCCCGCGCAGCAGGATGCCCAGCGCGATGGTGGCCAGTACGGCGGCCAGCACGGCTTCGCCGGTCATGCGCCGCATCAGCGCCCAATACACCAGGGCACCGGTGGCAGCCGCCAGCAGTGCCGCGGCCAAGAGGGCGATCGCGGGCTGCGCGGCGAACAGGGAGGCGGTGGTGATAAGCCCGTAGGCGCCCAGCATCATCAGCTCACCGTGT
>JAYTDE010000868.1:0-2340 GCA_043736195.1 Burkholderiales bacterium
GCCTTCTGCACACACTACCGCGTATGGGCCGGCCAACTCAAGCGCTCCATGCGTCAGATTCACCGCGCGGGTGAGAAACTGTTCGCCGACTATGCAGGCCCCACCATGCCACTCATTGACGCCGACACCGGCGAGATTCGGCCTGCCAGTATCTTTGTCGCGGTCCTGGGTGCATCGAGCTACACCTTCGCCTGCGCTACCGCCGGTCAGACCCAGGCAGACTGGCTGACCGGACTATCCCGGGCACTGACCTATATCGACGGCGTGCCCGCGCTCATCATCCCGGACAACCCCCGCGCACTCATCGCCAACGCCAATCGGTACGAACCTGAACCGGCCCGCGCCACACTGGAATTCGCTGCCCACTACGGCACTGTCGTCCTGCCGGCCCGTCCGCGGCGACCGCAGGACAAGGCCAAAGTCGAAGTGGGTGTTCAAGTCGTCGAGCGCTGGATCCTGGCGCGCCTGCGCCACCGCCGCTTCTTTACCCTCGCCGAATTGGATACAGCCGTAGCCGAGCTGCTCCCGGTGCTCAATCACCGCCCGTTCAAGAAACTACCCGGCTGCCGACAATCGGCCTTCGAGACGCTCGACGCTCCGTATCTGCGACCGTTGCCAGCGACACCATTCGCCATGGCGCACTGGAAACGCGCCCGTGTGAACATCGACTATCACATCGAGTTCGACAGCCATTACTACAGCGTGCCTCACGCCCTGGTTCGCCAGGAAGTGGAACTACGAATTACCGAAGGCACGATCGAGGCCTTCGCGCGCGGCAAGCGCGTGGCCAGCCATCCGCGAAGCGACCGCAAAGGGATTCACTCGACAATCAGTTTGCACATGCCCGCAGCACACCGTGCGCATGCCGACTGGTCGCCCGGCAAACTCATCACCTGGGCCCAGTCGGTGGGGGCCGCCACGGGCGAGCTGGTCAAGCGACTGCTGATCGAAAAAGCTCACCCGGAACAGGGCTACCGCTCCTGTCTGGGGCTGATGCGCCTGGCCCGCACGGTCGGTGCGACGCGGCTCGAAGCGGCCTGCGAACGCGCCCTGCTGGTCGGCGCGTACCGCTACCGATCGGTGGCGTCGATTCTGGAGAAAGGTCTTGACCGCCAACCGCTTACCCCTTCGGCGCAAGCTGAAATTCCGTTGCCGGAACACGCCAACGTGCGTGGTCCGGCTTACTACCACTGACCGAGAAAGGAAATCCAATGCTGCTGCAACAAACCGTACGAACCTTGAAGGCGCTCAGATTGCCGGGCATGGCTGCTGCATTCGAGGAGCAACAGATCAGTGTGGCCGCCGCCGCACTGTCGTTCGAGGAACGCTTCGCGCTGCTGGTCGATCAGGAACAAACCTGGCGGAACAATCGTCGCGTTTCACGTCTGCTGACGCAGGCAAAGCTCAAATCCTCCCAAGCCTGCCTGGAAGATGTTCGCTACGATGGCGGGCGGGGATTGGACAAAGCCCTTATGGCGCAGCTTTCTGCTTGCCAGTGGATTCGCGCCCATCAGAACCTGGTGATCACCGGCGCGACCGGCTGCGGCAAGACGTGGCTTTCGTGTGCATTGGGCAATGCGGCGTGTCGGCAGGGGCTTTCCGTCATCTACGTCCGGACACCACGATTGTTTGAAGAGCTGCGTATCGCACACGGCGACGGTAGTTTCGGCAAACGCCTGGCGGCATTGGCGAAAACGGATCTGCTGATCCTCGATGACTGGGGGCTGGCACCACTGCCGCAGATGGAGCGCAATGATCTGCTGGAAGTGCTCGATGATCGGGTGGGCGCGCGGGCCACGGTCATCACGAGTCAGTTGCCGGTCGAGCATTGGCACGCGTATCTGAACGACCCTACGCTGGCCGACGCTATCCTTGACCGTGTCTTGCATGCGGCACACAAGCTCACGCTCGGCGGTGAATCCATGCGTAAACGCGAGAAGGTGACCGCATGACCGCCGCCGCCTGCAACCCACTGGCGCTACCGATTTCACAACAGCGTGACCGACGTTTCAGCGAGAGCGTGACCGATTGAGATAATATTAACCGCTACCCATGCAACTTCTACCTGCCGGTCACCATCCGGCGAAACAGCCGGTCACGTTCCGCGAAATGCGCAGAGGGTGCGCCCATCCGGGGAAAAGGCAACGCTATAGACAGACTCCCCATGCCCACTGAGCGTGGCGATGGGCTTTCCGCTCGCCACTTCCCATAGGCGCACGGTCTTGTCATTCGACCCGGAAGCGAGGGTGCGCCCGTCCGGGGAAAAAGCAACGCTCGAGACCATCTCCGCATGCCCACTGAGGGTGGTGATGGGCTTGCCGCTCGCCGCCTCCCACAGGC
>JAYTDE010000869.1:0-3139 GCA_043736195.1 Burkholderiales bacterium
GGGTCGCGTCGGCCACCGCTGCGGTGAGCTTAGGCGCATCGCGCCCGGAAATCACCACCCGGCAGCCAGCCTTGGCCAGCTCGACCGCGCCGGCCAAGCCGATGCCGGACCCGCCCCCGGTGATCCATGCCACCTTGCCGGCAAGACTCATGATTTGTTCCTCTGCGCCATCAGTTCGAGACTGGCCTTGCGATCGGCTTCGACCTTTTGCAGGTGCGGGCGCGCCTTCATCATCGTGAGGTACGGCCGGACTTGTTCGATTCCCGCCAGAACATCGGCGCCGTAGGCCCATTTGCTGGCGCCGGCGATCAGCGGCAGATGCACAAAGGCCGAGCAATCGGCGTAGGTCAGCTTGTCACCGGCGATGAAGGGCCCCCACTTGGCCAGGCCCGCCAACGCCCGCACGCCCTTGTCGAGCTCCTTCTTCACCTGCTCCTTGGTTTCCTCGGTGACGCCCCCGCCGAAGAATGCGCCCGGATACAGGCGCCGCGCGTGCAATTCAAGATGCATGTCGATCAGGTTGACCAGTTCGCGCACCAGGGCTCGCTGCCATTTGTCGGCCGGAAACAAGGGATTGTCCGGATAGGCATCCTCGATGTACTCGTTGATCACCGAGGACTCGCTCAGGTTTCCCTGCGCTGTCTCGATGAACGGCACCTTGCCCAAGGGCGAGCGCTTGAGCATGTCTTCTTTCTGCGAGGTCCACACCAACTCTTCCTCGAAGGGCACGCCTTTTTCGAGCAGCGCGATCTTGACCTTGTTGTAATAGTTGCTGACGGCAAAACCGCAAAGCTTGAGCATTGGAAGTCTCCCATTATTCGGATTTAAGGCGGTCCTGCGCATTTAATCATAGTCGATGCGGGGCATGGTGATACCATTTCGGGTTGTGGTGAACGCTCGTTCGCGACCACAGCGCCACTCATCGCGCCATGCCTGGATTGCCTCGCTTCATGCCCGTCTTGCCTCCCACCCGAATGCAGCCTTCCTGACCCACTTGCTCAGTTGCCGGTCGCGACTGTGCGTAACCCTCCCCCCAACACCAAAAGGACCATCATGCTCGACGCCTACATTTACAACGGACTGCGCACCCCCTTCGGCCGCCATGCCGGAAAACTCGCCTCGGTGCGTCCGGACGACCTGGTGGGCGGTGTGATGAGTGCAGTCATTGCAGCCTCGCCCTTCAAGGCCGAACAAATCGAGGACGTGATCCTCGGTTGCGTCAACCAGGCCGGCGAAGACTCGCGTAACGTGGCGCGCAACGCGCTGCTTGCCGCCGGCCTGCCGCAAACCGTCGGCGGCCAGACCGTCAACCGCTTGTGCGCCTCCGGCCTGGCGGCAGTGATTGAATCGGCACGCGCGATCACCTGCAAGGAAGGTGAGCTGTATCTGGCCGGCGGCGTCGAATCGATGAGCCGCGCGCCATTCGTGATGCTGAAGGCCGAATCGGCCTACGCACGTGATTTCAAGATGGCCGACACCACCATCGGCGCGCGCTTTCCCAATCCCAAACTGGTCAAGCAGTACGGCAATGATTCCATGCCCGAGACCGGCGACAACGTGGCGCACGACTTCGGTATCACGCGCGATGCGGCCGATGCGTTCGCACTTGCCAGCCAGGCCAAGTTCGCCGCCGCGCAGCGCGATGGCTTCATGGCCGGCGAAATCGCCGCGGTGACTATCCCGCCCAAGTCGAAGAAGGATGAGCCAACCCAGGTGGCGGTGGATGAACACCCGCGCGAAACCACGCTCGAAAACCTGACCAAGCTGAGGGCACTGTTCGAAGGCGGTGTAGTCACCGCCGGCAACGCCTCGGGCATCAACGATGGTGCCGCGGCCCTGTTCGTAGGCAACCGCGCGGTGGGTGAAAAAGCCGGTGCCAGGCCGATGGCAAGAATTCTCGGTGCCGCCTCGGCCGCGGTAGCGCCGCGCATCATGGGTGTCGGCCCCGCCTACGCGATCCCGAAAGCGCTGGAGCGCGCCGGCCTCACGCTCAAGGACATGGACATCATCGAGATCAACGAGGCATTCGCTTCCCAGGTGCTGGGCTGCCTGCACTTGTTGAAGGTGGATTTCAAGGATGCGCGCGTCAATCCGAATGGCGGCGCGATCGCGGTTGGACACCCGCTCGGTGCGTCGGGCGCACGCATCACCATCTCCGCCGCGCGCCAGCTGCAGCGCAGCGGCGGCCGCTATGCGGTGGTCTCGCTTTGCATCGGTGTCGGGCAAGGCCTGGCGATGGTGATCGAACGTCTATGAGCGCTCCTGCCCGGCCGTCCGAAGGGAGCGCCGAATTGAGCAATGCGCCTCCCTCGGGGAGGATGTCACGCAGTGACAGGAGGGCAGTCCAATGAGCGGCGCACCGGAGAGTGAATGGCAACAGCTACGCGAGGTTGAACTGCTGCTGTTTAGCGAGGCCGCGCTGGCCGATGCCAACCGCTACGACGACTGGCTGGCGCTGTGGGCCGATGAACTGCTCTACTGGGTGCCGTGCAACGGTGACAAGCTCGATCCGGCCAATCGCATTTCGCTGATTTACGACGACCGGCCGGCGCTCGAGGAACGCATTTTTCGGCTCAGCACCAGGCATGCACACTCGCAGCGCCCGCCATCGCGGCTCACCCGCCTGGTCGCCAATGTGGTTCTTGAAAGCTACGATGCGGTGCAGGGCGGCGTGGTGACCTCGAACCTGATGGCGGTGGAAGTGCGCCACGACCGCTCCACCGTCTGGAGCGGCCGCGTGCGTCATACCCTGGTGCGCCAGCAGGGGCGGTTGCGCATCCGGGAAAAGCATGTATTCCTGGTCAACAACGATTCGCCGATGAGCAACCTTACCTTCATCATTTAGGCCGTCATGCAGCGGCCGTGCGCGGCGGCGTGACCTTGAGGAGACCAAATGGATCGCGGAACCATGTTGCGACGTGCAGCCGCTGCGCTCTGCGGATGCCTGCTGTCTGCCGCCACGCAGGCGCAGGACTACCCGCTGCGCGCGGTCAAGATGGTGGTGCCGTATGCCGCCGGCGGCCAGGGCGACAGTTCGATTCGCATCATCGCCAATGCGCTCACTGCGCAATTCGGCCAGAGTTTCGTGGTCGAAAACCTGGCCGGTTCCTCCGGCATCAACGCGATCCAGACGGTGATG
>JAYTDE010000870.1:0-5042 GCA_043736195.1 Burkholderiales bacterium
CGATTCGCGATCTTTATGCCGGCGGCGCCCAGGATTTGGCGACCGGCTACATCGCCTTCGGCATCGGCTCGCTCTTGAGCATTGTGGTTCTCATGCGGCGTGGCGGCACCGCCACGCCAGGCCGGGCGCTGGCCGTCGCATTGCTGCTCGGCTGTGGCGTGCTCGCCGCGTTGGCCCTGGCACCGCCGCAATGGTTGTTCTATGTATGCATTTTTGTCTGGGGCATGTGCGGCGGCGTGGCCATGGCGATGTCGCGCACCATCCTGCAGGAGCGCGCGCCTGCCACGCATCAGGCAAGGGTGATGGCGGCGCTGGCGCTGGCTACGCTGGGCGGCGGCCCGCTTGGCTCGCTGATCATGGGCCTCGCGGTGGGTGCGGTCGGTGCGCGCTTTGCGGTGCTGTTGCCGGTCTTGTGTGTGGCGCTCATTACCGTCGCCGTGCTCGCCACGCATTCGATCTGGCGCCTGCGCTCGCGCAGTTGATCCTTGCCGAAAGCGGCAGCCAGCCATGGTTGGCGTAGGGTAAAGTAAAGTCAGATGTGCAAGCATGCCAGTACAGATGTGCCAAGGCGCCAGCATTCCAGGGACTTGTTCAGCGAGGCATGAACGCCACCGCGTCGTCGGCACAGGGCACGCAGCAGGCCGAAAGTGGGGCAGGTGCCGGCTGGTGATGAATTTTCGATTGCAGTCCAGTTCAGGGCGCCCAGGATGGCGGCGCGCGAACAGCTCGCAGCGCCCATGCGCGGGTGCTGCTAGAGCTTCAATGCCGGCCGCTGCGCCATCGCCTCGCGCCAGCGCCGCAGATTGGCATGCTGTTCGCCGGGCCTGACGCGCACCACGCGTGCGAAGTCCACCGTCACGGCCGCGGTGATGTCGGCGATGCTGAAGCCACAGGCGGCGACGTGATCGCGCCCGGCGAGATGCGCGTCGAGGCTATTGAAAAACTGTTGCAGACGTGCCACGCCGCGCAGCGCCAGCTCCGGTATCTGCGCATAGTCCACCGGACCGGGCAGAGCGCGGTTGACCATCGCCGGCGACCCGTTGCGCAGCGCCTCGGCGATCGCCCACAAACCCTCGAACTCGGCGCGCCAGTTCCAGCTGGCGATCTCGGCCTTGTCCAGTGCGGTGGTGCCCAACAACGGCGGCTGCGGGAAACGCGCCTCGACATAAGCCGCAATGGCGGCGTTGTCGGTGAGCACTTGGCCGTCTTCCAATTGCAGGGCCGGCACAGTGCACATGGGGTTGATGGCGCTATAGGCCTCGCCCATTTGCTCGCCTCGGGCCAGGTCCACATTGACGGTGGTATGGGCCACTCCCTTTTCCGCCAGCAGGACGCGCGCACGGCGCGGGCTCGGGGCGGTGGCACAGTCATAGAGTGTGATGGTCACGCAGTCTCCTTTTCTCTGGTTGATCTGTTCCTGCATGGTCCGCTGTCAGTGGCTGGCCTTGGCCGCCGCCTTGTCGGCCGGGTGCCGGTTGCCGGCCCGGTCAGTTCCACCAGGCCCGGTCCTTGTAGGTGCGCAGGTCCATCTCGAAGGTCCAGGCCGAGCGGTGCTGTCGGGCCAGATGAAAGTAGGTATCGGCGATCTCGACCGGCAGCAACAGGCCGTCATGCTCATTGCCGCGGGTCTGGCGCAATTGCTCGAAGCGCTCGGGCCCGAGCATCTTGCCCAGGGTGTCCGGGGCGTCGACCGAACCATCAATGATGATGTGCGCGATGTGGATGCCCTTGGAGGCGAACTCCGCGTTGAGCGACTGGCACAGCATGCGTCGACCGCCCATTGCTGCGGCGTGCGAATGCTGACCCGGGTTGCCGCGCATCGCCGCCGTCGACGAAGTTACCAGGATGGTCCCCTTGCCGCGCCCTTCCATCAGCGGGCACAGCACCGAAGCCATGCGAAACAGGGCAAAGGTGGCCATCCGCCAGCCCACTTCAAACGCCTTGTAGGTGGTTTGTACCAATGCCCTGTCACCGATCTGCGCACCGAGGTTGAACACCGCCACCTCGATTGGCCCGAGATCCGCCTCGACCCTTGCAATCAGCTGCTCGATGCTGTTTTGCTCGACCGCATTGAAGATGAATCCGGTTGCACTGCCACCCGCGGCCTCAATCTCGGCGACCAGTCGGTCGAGCCCTTGTTTATCGCTGCGACGGGCCAGGCAGGTGTGGTAGCCCTCGCGCGCGAAGCGCTTGGCCACGGTACCGCCAATGCCGGCACCGGCACCGACGACCAGACAGACGGGCTTGCTCATGTTCTGTTTCCTTTCTCGCTTGCCTAAGCGCCAGGTCGACCGAAAGATCGTCCGGTCTGACTTAGGTGCCGCAAATACGCGTCCGGGCTTCAGCGTACTCACGCTTGAAGCGCGCCACCAGCGCGGCCGCTGGCATCACCTCGCGGATCGCGCCGATGCCCTGGCCGCAACCCCAGATATCCTTCCAGGCCTTGGCGGCATTGGCGCCTTCGCCACTGGCGAAATTCATCTTGCTGGGATCGCTTTGCGGCAGGTTGTCGGGGTCCATGCCGGCGTTCCTGATGCTGCCCTTTAAGTAGTTGCCGTGGATGCCGGTGTAGAAGTTGCTGTAGATGATGTCGTCCGAATTGGACTGGGTGATCATCTGCTTGTAGCCCTCGACCGCGCGTGCTTCCTCGGTGGCGATGAAGGCCGAGCCGATGTAGGCGAAGTCGGCGCCCATCGCCTGCGCGGCCAGGATGGCGCCGCCTGAGGAGATCGCGCCGGAGAGCGCCAGCGGGCCACCGAACCACTCGCGAATTTCCGCCACCATGGCGAACGGGCTTTTCACACTGGCATGCCCGCCCGCACCGGCGGCCACCGGAATCAGGCCGTCCGCACCTTTTTCGATCGCCTTGTGGGCAAACACGTTGTTGATCACATCGTGCAACACCACGCCGCCCCAGCCGTGCACGCCCTGGTTCACGTCTTCGCGCGCGCCCAGGCTGGTGATGATGATCGGCACCTTGTACTTGGCGCACACCTGCATGTCGTGCTCCAGGCGGTCGTTGCTTTTGTGCACGATCTGGTTGATGGCGTATGGCGCGGCGGGCGAGTCGGGATGGGCACGGTCGTGCGCGGCCAGCGCTTCGGTGATTTCGGCCAGCCATTCGTCGAGTTGCGCGGCCGGGCGGGCGTTGAGCGCGGGCATAGCACCCACCACACCGGCCTTGCATTGTGCGATGACCAGCTTCGGGTTGCTGATGATGAATAGCGGCGAGCCGATGACGGGAAACTTGATGTTTTTCAGAACCGGGGGCAGGGTGCGTGCGGGCGCTGTCATGGCGTTTACTCTACGGTCGTGAACGGAAGATGCCGGGGTTGCTGCAATTGCACAGCCACTGCGTCGTCGGGCGGGATTGGCGCGGGGTGGATTTGGTCAAGTTGCTGGAAGCGATGCGACTCGTGGATATCCCGCGATCGTCGCAGCATCTTGCCGCCGCCGCCGTCGGTACGAAACGTCGGGTTGTGTGCGGCCAAAATCTCGCCGTCGTCGGACAGAATTTGCGTCGCTCCGAGCTGCGGTGTCTGTCTACTTCCGGCGCGCCTTCGCCAGATTCCCCGCGATGCGCATGCGCAGCGCGTTCAACTTGATGAAGCCGCCGGCATCGGCCTGGTTGTAGGCGCCGCCGTCGTCGTCGAAGGTGGAAATCTTCATGTCGAACAGCGAATCGGTTTTCGACTCGCGCCCGGTGACCATCATGGTGCCCTTGTAGAGCTTGAGCCTGACTTTGCCATTGACGGTTTTCTGCGATTCGTCGATCAGCACCTGCAACAGCTTGCGCTCCGGGCTGAACCAGTAGCCGTTGTAGATGAGCCGCGCATAGCGCGGCATCAGGTCATCTTTCAGGGACAGCACTTCGCGGTCCATGGTGATCGATTCCATCGCGCGGTGCGCCTTCCAGATGATGCTGCCGCCCGGGGTTTCATAGCAGCCGCGCGACTTCATGCCGACATAGCGGTTCTCGACCATGTCGAGGCGGCCGATGCCGTGCTTGCCGCCAATGCCGTTGAGGGTGGCCAGCACAGTGGCGGGCGACATCTTCTTGCCGTCGATGGCGACGATGTCGCCACGCTCGAAGCTGAGTTCGATGATCTGCGGCTTGTTCGGCGCCTTCTCGGGCGACACCGTCAGGCGCCACATCGATTCTTCCGGCGCGAAATTCGGGTCTTCGAGAATGCCGCCTTCATAGCTGATGTGCAGCAGGTTGGCATCCATCGAGTAGGGTGCGCCGCCGCCCTTGCGCTTCTTGAAGTCGACCGGGATGCCATGTTTGTCGGCATAGGCCAGGAGCTTGTCGCGCGACAGCAGGTCCCACTCGCGCCAGGGCGCGATCACCTTGACGTTGGGCATCAGCGCGTAGGCGCCGAGCTCGAAGCGCACCTGGTCGTTGCCCTTGCCGGTGGCGCCGTGCGAAATCGCATCGGCCTTCACTTTCCGCGCGATATCGATCATGCGCTTGGCGATCAGGGGGCGCGCGATCGAGGTGCCCAGCAGGTATTCGCCTTCGTAGAGCGTGTTGGCGCGGAACATCGGAAACACGAAGTCGCGAACGAACTCCTCCTTCAAGTCGTCGATGAAGATGTTCTCGGGCTTGATGCCCATCTTCAGCGCCTTGGCACGCGCCGGCGCCACTTCCTCGCCCTGGCCGATGTCAGCGGTGAAGGTCACCACTTCGCAGTGATAGACGTCCTGCAGCCATTTCAGGATGACCGAGGTGTCGAGGCCGCCCGAATAAGCCAGGACCACCTTGCCCACTTTGTTGGCCACGGCTTTCTTGATCTTGTCGCTCATGTCGCTTCCACTTTTCCAAGTAACAGGTATTCCAGCAAGGCCTTTTGCACATGCAGGCGATTCTCCGCCTCGTCCCACACCACGCTGTGCGGGCCGTCGATCACCGCAGCTTCCACTTCCTCGCCGCGATGCGCCGGCAGGCAGTGCATGAAGAGCGCATCAGCCTGCGCGGCGCGCATCATGTCGACATCCACGCACCAGTCGGCGAAGGCCTTTTTGCGTTCTTCGTTCTCGGC
>JAYTDE010000871.1:0-4321 GCA_043736195.1 Burkholderiales bacterium
GCTGATTTCGATGGATTCAGGGGCGGAATCGTTCATCGCGTTCTCAATGGATGGCAACTGCATTGAAGCCGGCGGCGCGACGCAGCGCGCGCTTGACCAATACACCGGTCAGGTGGCGACGATAGTCAGCCGAGGCGTTGGGATCCGTGGGCGGGTCGATTTCTGCCGCCGCACAGGCGGCGGCGGCGTCGATCGCATCCGGCCCCAGACCGTCGCGTTCGAGCACCTGCTCGGCGCTGCCCAAGCGCACCGCGGTACTGCCGACGCCGCAGGCGGCCACGCGTGCGCTCACGCAGCGGCTGCCTTCGCGTCGCAGCACCACGGCCACCCCCACGATCGCAAAGTCGCCCTTGCGGCGTGCATATTCCTCGATGGCGAAACCGCAGCCCGGCGCCATCGCCGGGATGCGCACTTCAACCAGGACTTCGTCGGCTGCAAGGCGGGTCGTGAACATCGAGTCGAACAGGTCGGTGGCGGCGATGGTGCGGCGGCCGCGCGGCCCCGCGGCCACCACCGCACCGTCGAGTGCCAGCAGCGTCATCGGCAATTCGGCGCTGGGGTCGGCATGCGCAAGCGAGCCGCCAATGGTGCCGCGCGAGCGCGTCGGCAGGTGGCCCACCCAACCGAGCGCCTCGCGCAACAGGGGTAGTCGGCGCGCAACGATGTCGGAGGATTCGACATGGCGCTGGCGCGTCATCGCGCCAATCGCCACGCCGCTGTTTTCCTCCCGCACATAGGCCAGGTCGGGAATGCGCGCCAGGTCGATCAACGCGGCCGGCGCCAGCAGGCGAAAGTTGAGCATTGGCACCAGGCTTTGGCCACCGGAGAGCAGGCGCGCCTCGCCGGCATAGCGCGTCAGCAGTGCAATGGTGGCGTCGACGCTGTCGGGCGCGTGGTATGCAAAGCGGGGCGGTTTCACTGCGTGACGCTTTCAAACAGGGAGTGGGAGACGATGCGCCCTGGATCTGTTGCCAGCCGGAGCACGATGGTTCCGGGGGGAATTTTCGCGCGCCCTGGACTTGCCGAATACTATAATCGATTGAACCGGTCCGGCGACGTACGTGTGGCGCGGACGTAACCCCTGCAGCCCCAAAGTTGAATTAGGGAATCCCGATGGCGCACGCTCAATCGCAGGGTTTTGTTGGTCAACCGATGGCACGGCGCGAAGACGCCCGTTTGCTGATCGGCGAAGGCCAGTTCGTAGCCGACATGGTGTTGCCGGGCATGGGTCATGTGGCCTTTGTGCGCAGCCCGCACGCGCATGCGCGCATCCGCGGCGTCGACCTGTCGCGCGCCCGCGCGCTGCCCGGGGTGTGGCTGGCCTTGAGCGGTGCGGATCTGCAGCAGGCGCTACCGGCGGTGGGTGACCAGCAACTGGCGCTGCCGCGCAAGTGGCGCACCAAGGTCACGCACGAAATCATCGACCCGCGCCAGCCGCTCCTGGCGTTCGACAAGGTGCGCCACGTGGGCGAAGCGGTAGCGGTGATCGTGGCGACAAGCCGTTATGTCGCCGAAGATGCCGCGGAGCTGGTTGAACTCGACCTGGAAGTGCTGCCGCCGGCGGTCGACCCGGTCGCGGCGCTGGAGCCCGGCGCGGCCATTCTGCACGAGGGCTACGGCACCAATTTGCTGGCTGAATTCTCGATCGCCAAAGGCGATGTGGCGCTGGCCTTGTCCAACGCGCCGCACCGCCTGCTGCGCCACTTCTACCATCACCGTTATGCCGCTGTGCCGATGGAGTGTCGCGGCGTGCTCGCGCAGTATGACAAGCGCACCCGCGCCTACACCATCTGGTCGTCCACCCAAATGGTGCACTGGGTGCGGCGCGAGGTGGCGACCACGCTGGCGGTGCCGGAGGCAAGCGTGCGCTGCATTGCGCCGGATGTCGGCGGCGGCTTCGGCGGCAAAGGGCACGTGTACCCGGAAGACGTGCTGCTGCCATTTCTGGCGCAACAGCTCGGCGCACCGGTGAAATGGATTGAAGACCGGCGCGAGCACATGCAGAGTGCCTGCCATTCGCGCGATCAATTGCATGAGGTCGAGGTTGGCTTCGATGCCACGGGTCGCCTGCTGGCCCTGCGCGACGAATTCGTGATGGATTGCGGCGCCTGGAACCCGGTCGGCATCGGCATTCCCTACAACACCGCCAGCCACATCGCAGGCCCCTACAAAGTGCCAAACATGAGCGTTCGCGGCCGCGTGGTTGCCACCAACAAGGTGCCGAACGCCCCTTACCGTGGCGCCGGCCGGCCCGAGGCGGCACAGGCAACCGAACGCATGATGGACCTGATCGCGCGCGAACTCCGGCTGGAGCCGGCCGAGGTGCGCCGCCGCAACATGGTGGGGCCGGCCGACATGCCCTATTCGGTCGGCATCCCCTACCGCGACGGCGAGCCGGTGGTCTACGACAGCGGCGACTATCCGGCCGCACTCGCCAAGGCGATTGATGCCATCGGCGGGGTCGAGGCATTCCGTGTGCGCCAACAAGCGGCACTAAAGCGCGGGGTGTATCTGGGTTTGGGCCTGGGCGTTTATACCGAAGGCACCGGCGTCGGGCCTTTCGAAGGTGCCACCATGCGCATCGAACCTTCGGGCAAGCTGTATGTCGCCAGCGGAGCCTGCCCGCAAGGGCAGGGCATGGAAACGATCTATTCGCAGATCGCCGCCGATCTGTGGAAGGTCGAGCCCGCCAACGTGGTCATCGCGCTGGCTGATACCGGCGCCATACCAATGGGCTTCGGTACCATTGCCAGCCGCTCGACCGTGAATGTGTCAGCCGCCATGCATGTGGCCAGTGAAAAACTGTTGAAGAAGGTATTTGCGATCGCCGGCAACATGCTCGAATGCGCGCCCGGCGATCTTGAATTGCGCGCCGGCGGCGTAGGTATCGCCGGCATACCCGGCCGGGAATTGAGCCTGGGCCAGATCGCCCACGCCGCACGCCCCGGCTGGGATCACCAGCGCCCGCCCGGAGTGGATGCCGGACTTGAGGAAACCTGTTATTGGGAAACGCCCACAGTGACGTGGTCCTACGCGGCGCACGCGGTGCAGGTGGAAGTCGACATCGAACTGGGTCGTGTGACCCTGCAACACTACGCCATCGCCCACGATTGCGGGGTGGTGGTCAACCCGATGTTGGCCGAGGGGCAGATCATCGGTGGCACGGTGCAGGGCATCGGTGGCGCCCTGCTGGAAGGCATGCAGTACGACGCCCACGGCCAGTTGCTCACCGGTTCTTTGATGGACTATTTGCTGCCTACTGCCAGCGACGTGCCGCACATCACGCTGATTCACCAGGAAACCCGCTCGCCGCTCAATCCGCTGGGTGTCAAGGGCCTGGGCGAAGGTGGGGCGATTGCACCGCCGGTGGCGATCGCCAACGCCGTGTGCGATGCGTTGGCGCCGTTCGGCATCGAGTTCAACAGCACGCCGATCGGCCCGGAGCAGATCGTGCGGGCGGTGCGCGAGGCGCGCTCGCGACAAGGGGCGACTGCCTGAATTTTCCACCTGTGGCAGCGGGTTGCCGACGGCGTGGCCGACCTGAATTCCGCCCGGTTGAGCGCGCCGCGGCCGGCTTTTAGTCGAACTTCAGATTGCGCGCCTTCACCAGTTGCGCCCATTTCTGCAATTCCTGGCCGATGGTGCCGGCCAGCTGTTCGGGCGTACCACCCACCGCTTCGGCGCCAAGAGCGGCCAGGCGATCGCGTACGTCCGGCAGCTGAATGGCGCGATTGACTTCACGGTTCAGGGTTTCGACCACGCCGGCCGGCAGTCTGGCAGGCCCCAGCAGCGCGAAAAAGGTGCCACCTTCGACCGGGTGGCCCTGCTCGATCAGCGTCGGTACCTCGGGCAGCAGGGAGAAGCGCTTGGCCGCTGCCACCCCCAGGAGCTTGAACTTGCCGGCACGCACGTGCTGATACGCAGTCGCGTAGACATCCATCGACGACTGGATCTCGCCGGCCAGGAGCGCGGTGATCAGGGGCGCACCGCCCTTGTACGGAACATGCACGATGTCCATGCCGGTGGCCTGGCGCAGCAGTTCGTAGCTCAAATGGTTGGAACTGCCCAACCCGAAGGAGCCGTAATTGAGCTTGCCCGGATTGGCCCTGGCGTGCGCCAGAAATTCAGGCAGCGTGTTGGCCGGCACCGACGGATGGGTCAGGAGCAGGAAGGGTGTGGTGGCGATCATCACGATCGGCGTGAAATCGCGCAGCGGGTCGTAGGGAAGGTTTTTCTGGGTCGCGGAATTGGTGCCGAAAGTACTGGCGGTACCGAGCAGCAATGAATAGCCGTCCGGCGCGGACGTCGCGATGTTGGCGGT
>JAYTDE010000872.1:0-7699 GCA_043736195.1 Burkholderiales bacterium
GGCGGCATGCGCACCGTTCAAACCATTGGCGTGCCCGACACCGCGGCGCCGGATGTCGACGCGGTGGTGGTCGCCCTCAAATCGCGCACCATCGCGCCCAGGGATGCGGTGATGCAATCGCTCGCGGCCTTGCGCTGGCTCAAGGCCAATGGCGCGCAGCAAATTTACTTCAAGTACTGCTCCACCTTCGACTCCACGCCCGCCGGCAACATCGGCCCGGTGACAGACGCCCTGATGATCGCGCTCGGCACCGATTTCACCATCGCCTGCCCGGCCTTTCCGGAGAACGGCCGCACAATTTTCCGCGGTTACCTGTACGTGGGCGACATGCTTTTGTCGGAATCCGGCATGAAGGACCATCCACTGACGCCGATGACCGATGCCAACCTGGTGCGCGTGCTGCAGTCACAAACCACGCGCAAGGTCGGGCTGGTGCGCTTTGATACGGTGGCGCGTGGCGCTGCCACGATCAGCGAACGCATCGATGCACTCAAGGCCGAAGGCGCGGGCATGGCGGTGGTTGACGCGGTGTCCGATGCCGACCTTGTGGCCATCGGCGAGGCCTGCGAACACATGCCGCTTGTCACCGCAGGCTCCGGCATCGGTCTGGGACTTGCGCAGAACGCGCGCGCCAAAGGCCGGTTGGACCATGCCGCCTCGGCCGCGTCACTACCGAGCATCACGGGACACGCCGCGGTGGTGTCGGGATCATGCTCGCAAGCCACCAACGGCCAGGTCGAGGAATGGCGTCGCACGCGCCCCGCTTTTCACGTCGATGCACTTGAACTGGCGGCCGGGAAACCGGTTGTAGCGCTTGCACTGGCATGGGCGCAGCCACGCATCGCGCGGGAGCCGGTGCTCATTTATGCCACCAGCAAACCTGAGGCGGTCAAGGCCGTGCAGGCGCGGCTGGGCGTTGAGGCCGCAGGCAAGTTGATCGAAGACGCGCTCGCCCAGATCGCCCGTGGCCTGGTGGCCATGGGCGTGCGCAAGCTTGTGGTTGCGGGTGGCGAAACATCCGGCGCCGTAGTCCAGGCCTTGGGAGTAAGTGCCTTGCGCATCGGACCGCAGATCGACCCGGGCGTACCCTGGACTGTGGCTGGCGGCGAGCCGGCGCTCGCACTGGCGCTCAAATCGGGAAATTTCGGTTCACCCGATTTCTTCGCCAAGGCGCTGGAGCAGATCGCGTGAGCGCGGAAGCAAAGGCGCGTGAAGAGATCTGTCGCGTCGCAAAGTCGATGTTCGATCGCGGTCTGACCCATGGCTCGACAGGCAACATCAGCGTGCGCCTGGAAGACGGCTGGTTGCTGACGCCGACCGGCTCATCCCTGGGCACCCTGGATCCGGCGCGCTTGTCCAAGCTTGACTGGAATGGGCTCTTGATCGCGGGCGACAAGCCTTCCAAGGAAAGCTTCCTGCACCTGGCGATGTACGAGGAGCGTACCCACGCAAACGCGAACGCGGTGATCCATCTGCATTCCACCCATTCGGTGGCAGTCTCGGTGCTGGCCGATGTCGACCCGGTCGATGTGCTGCCACCGATCACCGCCTACTACGTCATGCGTGTCGGCAGCCTGCCCCTGGTGCCTTACTTCGCGCCCGGCGATTTGCAGCTGGCCGATGCGGTACGCCGCTTCGCGGGCAAACACCATGCACTGCTATTGGCCAACCACGGCCCGGTGGTGGCGGGCAGCTCGCTTGCCGCAGCAGCGGACGCGACCGAGGAGCTTGAAGAGACCGCGAAGCTTTTTTTGCTGTTGCAGGGCAGGCGCATTCGCGCGCTTGATGCCGTACAGGTGGCTGCGCTGCGCGAACGCCCCCCGACCTGAATTGGATCATTCGCAATCAATCAACCCGAAGGAAAGCAACATGACAACGCCCGTCAATCCAGCCCGCCGTCACCTTGTTCTGGGCGCTACCGCCGCCGCCTCACTGACCATCATGCCGACCACTTTCGGCCGTGCGCCCATGGCCGGCAGCCAGGTCGTCAGCGTGCACCGCATGAAGCTCGGCAGTTTCGAGGTGACCGCGATGCTAGATGGCTATATCGACGTTCCGCCCGCGGTTCTGCAGGCCGATCCGGAACTGGTGAAAACGCTGCTGGCAGCCGGCGGCTGGCCGGCAGCGCCGCTGCGCCTGCCGGTCAACACCTTTCTGGTGAACACCGGCGACAAGCTCGTCCTGCTCGACGCCGGCGGCGCGAAAATGCTGGGGCCCACTGCCGGGCGCCTGCCGCAGTGCCTGGCCGCGGCCGGCATCGAAGCCGGTCAGATCGACGAGGTCTACATCACCCACATGCATGGCGACCACCTGCATGGCACCGTCACCCCGGAAGGCGCTCGCATGTTCCCCAATGCGGTGCTGCGCATCGCCAAGGCGGATATCGACTACTGGACCAGCGCGGAGGTCGAGGCAAAGGCGCCGGAAAACCAGAAAGCCCGCTTTATTCCGGCCAAACGCGCTGTAGCAGCGTATGGCGAGCGGATCCGGCCCTTTAACCTCGGGGAAGAACTGACCCCCGGCATCCGCTCGGTCGAGGCTGTCGGCCACAGCCCGGGGCACAGTTGCTACATGGTGCAATCCGGTGCCGCGCGACTGCTGGCCATTGGCGACACCATGCATGTGGCGCCGGTGCAGTTTCCGCGCCCCGAGATCACGGTGGCCTTCGACTGGGACCAGAGCCGCGCCCGGGCGACGCGCATCTCGATCTTCGATATGGTCGTCAAGGAAAGAATTCCGATTGCCGCCGTGCATTTGCCGTTCCCCGGCATCGGGCAGCTGCGCAAGAGTGGCGATGCCTATGTGTTCGACCCGGCCCCCTGGCAACTGTTCTGATTTCACGCCGGCAGGCACTCGCTGCCTGCCGGCGACCTTTTCGATTGGAAACACCATGCCTAAATTCGCTGCCAACCTTTCAATGATGTACCAGGAACATGCGTTCCTCGACCGCTTTGGCGCCGCCGCCGCGGATGGATTCAAGGGAGTCGAGTTCCTGTTTCCCTACGAATTCGCGGCCACCGATATCAAAGAGCGCCTCACCCGGCACGGCTTGACCCAAGTACTGTTCAACTGCCCGCCCGGCGACTGGGCAAAGGGCGAGCGCGGGCTGGCTTCGTTGCCGGGTCGCGAAGACGAGTTCAAGAGTTCGTTCGAGAAGGCCCTATCTTATGTGGCTGTGCTGGGCAACCGGCGCCTGCATGTCATGGCCGGGCTGATACAAGCGGGCAAAACCCGCGACGAACACCGCGCCACCTACGTCAAGAATCTGGCATGGGCGGCAGAGCAGATCGGCGCACGCGACCTCGTGCTGGTGATCGAGCCGATCAATACGCGCGACATCCCGGGCTTTTTCCTCAATCGGCAGGACGAGGCGCATGCGATCTGCGCCGCCACCGGAAGTTCACGGGTCAAGGTACAGATGGACTTTTACCATTGCCAGATAGTCGAGGGTGATCTGGCGATGAAGCTGCGCCAATACTTCAAGGGCGTAGGGCATATCCAGATCGCCGGCGTACCCGAACGGCACGAACCGGACATTGGCGAAATCAATCACCCCTATCTGTTCGCCCTGATCGATGAACTTGGCTATGACGGCTGGGTATCCGGCGAATACCGGCCGCGCGGCAACACCAGCGCCGGCCTCGGATGGCTCAAACCTTATTTGATCTGATCAAGAAAATTTTGGATTTCCCGGCCCCAGCACCCCTGCCTTGAATTTAGGCGGGCCACGAGCGATGCATGCTGTTGGCATGCGCGCCGCGGCAAGGGCCCTGACCCAGGCGATGCTCGTCGCCAGATCGCCTGGCGCCTGCGGGCCAGCCGGGTTCTGGCGCCAGGCCGCGAACCGGCCACCGGGCATTACAATAAAAAGCGGCGACCAGATCAAAAACCTCGACTATCGACGCTTGTAATTGCCAACACGACTTGGCGATCGCGGCATCGAAATGCGGACACTCTTTCGGAGACAAACATGACAACAGCGTATTTCATCACCGGTGCATCCGGATTCATCGGCAAGCGCCTGGTCAAGGCGATTCTCGCCCGCGAAGACGCTGTGGTTTATTTCCTGTCGCGTGCGAGCGGAGTGAAAGGCGAGAAACAACGCGCCGCGCTGCTGGAATACTGGGGCACCGACGACAAGCGGGCCATTGCGGTGGCCGGCGACCTGACCCAGCCCGAACTGGGTGTGGCGGCCGCCGATCGCAAGAAGCTCACGGGCAAGATCGCGCATTTCGCCCATCTGGCGGCGATCTATGACCTGAAAGCGAGCGCCGAGGAACAGCAGGCGGGCAACATCGACGGCACCCGCAATGCGGTGCAGTTCGCCAACGCCATCAAGGCCGGGCGCTTCCACCATGTCTCGTCGATCGCCGCTGCCGGGCTTTATGAGGGCGTGTGGCGTGAAGACATGTTCGATGAAGCGGAGAACCTGGAACACGCCTATTTCGCCACCAAGCACGAATCCGAGGCGATCGCGCGCAAGGAGTGCGCCATGCCCTGGCGGGTTTATCGCCCCGGCCTGGTGGTCGGCGACTCAAGCAGCGGCGAGATGGACAAGATCGACGGGCCGTACTACTTTTTCAAGCTGATTCAGAAGATGCGCAAGATCCTGCCGCCGTGGATGCCGTCGATCGGCTTGGAAGGCGGGCGCATCAACATCGTGCCTGTCGATTTCGTGGTCGCCGCGATGGATCACATCATGCACCTGGAAAAGGGCGACGGCCGCGCCTTCCACCTGACCGACCCCAATCCGCACCGCGTCGGCGACGTGCTCAACATCTTCTGCAAGGCCGCGCACGCGCCGCGCATGGAAATGCGCATCAACGCCGCCCTGTTCGGGTTCATTCCGCGCGGTATCAAGAAAAGCGTGATGTCGCTGACGCCAGCGCGGCGCATCCGCAATGCACTGATGAAAGATCTCGGGCTGCCGGACGAGATCATGCAGTTCGTCAACTATCCGACGCGCTTCGACTCGCGCGAGACCGAACGTGCGCTCAAGGGCACCGGCATCGCCTGCCCGAACCTGGAGACCTATGCCTGGGTGCTGTGGGATTACTGGGAGCGGCACCTGGATCCCGACCTGATGATCGACCGCACGCTCAAGGGCAAGGTCAAGGGCCGCGTGGTGATGATCACCGGCGGTTCCTCCGGCATCGGCTTGGCAGCCGCCAAGAAAATCATCGAAGCCGGTGCGACGGTCATCATCATCGCGCGTGACCCCGAAAAGCTTGCAGCCGCACAAGTGGAAATCGGCGAATGCGCGAAAAACGGCGGCAAGGTATTCACCTATGCGGCCGACGTCGGCGATGAAGCCGCCTGCGCCGAATTCGCCGCCACCGTGAACGAAAAGCATGGCGGAGTCGACATCCTGATCAACAACGCCGGCCGCTCGATTCGCCGCGCGATCGAGAATTCGTCGGACCGCTTCCATGATTTCGAGCGCACCATGCATGTCAATTATTTCGGTGCGCTGCGAGTCACTCTGGCCTTCCTGCCTGGCATGACGAAAAAGCGCAAGGGGCAGGTGATCAACATCTCGTCGATCGGCGTCCTGACCAACGCGCCGCGCTTCTCGGCCTATGTCGCGTCGAAGGCCGCGCTGGATGCCTTTACCCGCTGTGCCGCCTCGGAATATGCCGATACCGGAGTGAAATTCACCACCATCAACATGCCGCTGGTGAATACGCCGATGATCGCGCCGACCAAGATCTACAACAACGTGCCCACGCTGACGCCCGAACAGGCCGCCGACATGATCGTCGAAGCGGTGGTCTATGAACCGGTGCGCATCGCCACCCGCATGGGAATTTTCGGCGAGGTGTTGCATGCACTGATGCCGCGTATCGCGCAGATCGTGATGAACACTTCGTTCCGCATGTTTGGCGATTCCTCCGCCGCCAAGGGCCGCGACCCGGCGGCCAAGGCGCCGGAACCCACCGCAGACCAAGTGGCGTTCCAGCAACTCTTGAAGGGAATCCATTTCTGATGATTCTCGAACTCGCAGACATTCGCATCCCGCCCGGCAAAGGGGCCGAGTTCGATGCCGCCATCATCCGCGGCGTTGAAATCGTGATCTCCAAGGCGCGCGGCTTGTCCCGGCTACAAGGTCAACCGCGGCATCGAAAGTCCCGAGCGCTACATCCTCATGATCTTCTGGGATACGGTGGAAAACCACACGGTGGATTTCCGTGGCTCGCCGGCATTCCAGGACTGGCGCGCGATCGTCGGCCCCTACTTCGCAAGTCCGCCGGTAGTGGAGCATTTCACCCTGCTTGGCAAGTCTGCCTGAAGTTCGGATGCGCTAAAATAACAGGGCAGATTCAGGAGAGTGTGCGGGCGCCCCGACAGGTGCACCGCACCGCCGAAGGCGCAAACTCCCATACACGCTCAGGCCAAGCATACTGAACCCTGCGATTGCCGACTGGAGAGCGGTGCCGCGTGGTGTTGACGCAGGCATCCACCGAAGGAGCAAGAAGCTGGATTATTGATCGTTACCAAAAACATGACAGCCTCACCAGAGGCATGTTTTTGTCATGAATTGTGCAGTTCTCAATAATTCGGCTTCGAATCTCTCAGGTATCAAGGACAGCGGGAGCGGCGCGAGAAAGGCTGCGCGCTTTTTTCCGTTTTGCCCAGCGCCTTCTCGTCCCTTGTTCGCAACCGGTACGGGAGCTTGATCATGAAAGTCATTGTCTTGGGCGCAGGCGTCACTGGTGTAGCCGCCGCCTGGTATCTCAACAAATCCGGCCACGAGGTCACGGTCCTGGAGCGCCAGGGCGCCGCCGGCATGGAAACCTCGTTCGCCAACGGCGGCCAGATTTCAGTTTCACATGCCGAACCCTGGGCCAATCCGCACGCCCCGGCGAAAATACTGCAATGGCTGATGCGCGAAGACGCGCCGCTGCTGTTCAGGTTGCGTGCCGACTGGCAGCAGTGGTTGTGGGGGCTCTCCTTTTTGCGCCAATGCACCCCGGCGCGTACCCGTCACAACATCCGCCAACTGGTCAACCTGGGTCTTTACAGCCGGGCCGCGCTGCAGGATCTGCGCCTTGATACCGCGATCGAGTACGACCATCTCACGCGCGGCATACTGCATTTTTACACCAGCGCCCGCGAATTCGACAACGCCCAGGAACCGGCACGGCTGATGCGCGAATTCGGCTGCGAACTGGAAATGAAAAGCGCGGCGCAATGCGTGGCCATCGAACCCGCACTGGCATCCGCCCTGCATCTGATCGCCGGCGGCAGCCTGACACCGACCGACGAGTCGGGCGACGCGCACAAGTTCACGCAGAACCTTGGTCGATTAGCCCAGACACGCGGCGCCCGCTTCGAATATGGCTGCGCGATTGAGGCACTCGAATCCACCGCCGGGCGGGTGACCGGGGTGCGGGTGGTACAGGCGGGCAGGCCGCGCAGGTTTGCCGCAGACGCCTACGTGCTGTGCATGGGTGCCTACAGCCCGCACTTGGTGCGCCCGCTGGGCATCGACCTGCGGATTTATCCTGCCAAGGGCTATTCGGTGACATTGCCGATCGCCGACCCCGCGCGCGCACCAACGGTATCGCTGACCGATGACGAGCACAAACTGGTGTTTTCACGGTTGGGGGAGCGCCTGCGCATCGCCGGTACGGCCGAATTGAACGGCTACAGCACCGACTTGAACCCGGTGCGCTGCGCGGCGATTCTAAAGCGGGCC
>JAYTDE010000873.1:0-3594 GCA_043736195.1 Burkholderiales bacterium
GGTCGCCGCCGAAGGCCTGCGCCTCACCCGGCGCATCGTATCGATGCGCGCGCTCAAGCGCTATGCGCCGGAAGAGTTTCTGCCGGGCCCGCGGTTCCAGACCGATGATGAGTTGGCCCAGGCCGCCGGCGACATCGGCACCACCATTTTTCATCCGGTAGGGTCCTGCCGCATGGGCCGCAGCGACGATCCACTGGCGGTGGTTGATTCGCAACTGCGGGTATTGGGGCTACAAGGCCTGCGCATCGCCGACGCCTCGATCATGCCCACCATCACCTCGGGCAACACCAACGCCCCGACCATGATGATCGCCGAAAAGGCTGCGGCCATGCTGCTGGCGGACTGATTTGGCCGGTAGAAATCGCGCCGGGCCGCCCGAGGACGCGCACTCAAATGACAGGTAGCGAGATCGCTGATGCGGGCAAGCCGACCGCGGATTTGCGTATGCGCATCGGCGCCCTTGAGCTCAAGAACCCGGTCATCTGCGCTTCCGGCGAGCATGTGATGACCGAAGCCGGCATTCGTGCCGCGCTCACAGCCGGGGCCTCGGTGGTGGTGGGCAAATCGATCAACGAAAGCCAGGCCGCGCGCGATCAGTTGGCGCAGACCGACTACCTGCGTACCGGCGACAACTGGGAGGCGCTGGCCTGGCACGGACAAGGCGGCAATATCCTGTGTCGCTCGGGGTTGCAGCCGCGCGCCAGCAGCGACTGGATCGCCGCCGTCGCCACGCTTGATCGCGAGGCCCGCGAGCAGGATGCCTATGTCGCCGCCAGCCTGATCCTGGCGGACCTGGACGCCGCCGTTGGCCTGGCGCGCGCGATCGAGGCGGCCGGTATCCGGCTCTTGGAATTCAACGTCGGCACACCCTACGGCGACGAAGCCACGCACGGCGGCGTGACCACCGAACGGACGGCTGCGAGAATCCGTGGGCAAGTAGCGGCGATCACCGCCGCGGTGAAAATCCCGGTCTGGGTAAAACTCACCGGGCAGAGTGAAAACGTCAGCGCGCTGGCGGCCGCCGCGCGTGACGGCGGCGCGGCTGCCGTCACCATGATCGGTCGCATGCTGGGCATGTTGCCGGACCTGGAATCGATGGCGCCGACGCTCGATACCAATCTGGGTTATGGCGGGCCGTGGGCATTGCCGCTCACCTGCTACTGGCTGGCGCGCAGTCGCAGGCAACTGGGCGCCGGGGTTCCCCTGATCGGCACCAATGGTGCGCGCGGCGGCCACGATGTCGCGCGCATGCTGTTGGCCGGCGCCAGTGCCGTGGAAATGTGTTCGGCGGTGATGACCGGCGGCTTCGGCGTTCTCACCGCGGCCATCGACGAACTGTCCGCCTATCTCGCAAGGCACGACACCACGGCGCAGGCCATCGTCGGCCGCGCCGCCGCCGGCGTCAAGGCCTTCGCGGACCTGCCGGCGCGCACAGACACCTGGCGCCAGTTCGTGCCCGCCGCCACCCTGGGCGGCTGACACTGCGCCGCCCTACTTGGCGGCGTCGGACAGTTTCAGATCGACGATCAGCTTCTTGAAATGCCGGTCTTCAGCGTCGAGGACGGCGCGAAACTGATCGGGGTCCAGGTACATGGTGCTGTTGAAGGTTTTCTTCGTGGCGTCGATGAATTCCGGCGACTTCATCGCCTCAGGGATCGCCGCGGTCCATTTGCGGAGAATCGCCTCCGGCGTGCCCCTGGGCGCGAAGAATCCGAATTTGGTCACGTCGGTCATGTCCAGACCGGCCTCGCGCACGGTCATGAAATTGGGCATCAGCTCGGAGCGCTGCGGCCCGGTGATCGCCAGCGGGATCAGTTTTCCCGCATTGACGTGCGGCATGATGGCGTTGGGCAGGCCCACCACCATGTCGACATTGCCACCCAGAATCGAAGTCACCGCCGGGCCGATACCCTGGTATGGCACGTGCAGGATCCTGAAATTGCCGGCCGCCGCGATCGCCTCGCCCGCCATGTGGGTGGTGGTACCGATGCCGGCCGAACCAAACGTGATCTTGCCGCTGTTGGCGCGGCCGAAGGTCACCATTTCGGCGATTGACTTGAAGTGCGCGTCGGGCCGCACCGCGACCACGAACGGGGTGCCGATGACGTTGCCCAACGGAATGAAGTCGGCCCGGCTGTACGGCGTCTTGGTCATGTTCGGGATCACCGTCATCGCGCCGGTGCCGGTGTAGAGCAGCGTGTAGCCGTCCGGGTTGGACTTGTGCACCGTGCCGGCACCGATGATGGTGCCACCGCCGGCGACGTTGTCGATCGTAAGCGGCTGGCCGAGGATGCGCTGCAGGGCCGGTGCCAGAATGCGTAGCTGCTGGTCGGTGCCACCCGGCGCGTAGGGCACGATCACGCGAATCGGCCGCGTCGGGTAGTCCTGCGCCGCGGCGTTCGCCAAAGGCAACAGGACTGCCGCAAAGCTGGCTACAAGCTTGCAAATGCGTTTCATGCTGCGAGTCTCCGTGAGTATTTTGTGACGCCAGTTCACAAGGATACCTGCAAGCGGCAGGCGGTCGCGTCAGCCGATGCCCAGGACCCACTGGATCAGCTGCTTCATCACAAAACCGAAAATGCCGAAGGCCAGCACGAAAAACAGCACGAAGCTGCCCATGCGCCCGGCCTTCGATTCGCGTGCCACGCTCCAGATGATGAGGAGCATCAGCACGATCAGGCCGCCCACGCCCCAGGTCATGCCGAAATGCGCGACCTGCTCCTCGGTAAGGCCGAATGCCGGGCCTTGCATCGCTAGCCGGCTCCTGCCGGCTGCTTGAACCCGGGTTGAGGCGGCCTGCCCCGACTTGACGGCCCGGGCCCGGCGCGGTGCGGCATGCACGGGTTCATGGTTCGCCATCCGCAGCGCGCGCTGGTAACCCTTGCGCATCGAGCAGATCACGGTAGGCGTGCCAGGTGGCATGCCCGAGCAGGGGCACGCTGATCACCAGGCCCGCCATCAGGGTGAGCATGGAAAAAACGGTTGCCAGCATGATGAGCGCGGCCCAAAGCACCATCGGACCCGGGTTGTCGCCCACCGCGCGCGCACTGGCCATGAGGGCGGCGCGCAGGCCGATGCGGCGGTCCAGCAACAGCGGTACCGACACCGCCGTGAGCGCGAAAACCAGCGCCGCACCGAGGCCACCGGCCAGCATCCACAGCCAGAACAGTGTGGCGCCCTGCTGCGCCAGCGCGTAGTGCAGGAAATCGCGCAAGGAGGCGATCGGCAAGTCGACGAAGACCTTGAACAGGACGGCCGAAACCGCGACCCATGCGCTGCCGCAGGCGAACAGCAGCAATCCCAGCCCGACCAGCGGCCGGGTACCGCGGCGCCAGGCACTGACTACGTGTTTTATGGCCGGTGTTTCACCTGCCGCGCGCCGTCGACTCAACTCATACAAGCCGGTGGCCAGAATCGGCCCCACCAGCAGGAAGCCGCTCAATGCTCCGGGCAGCAGCAACCATGCCCGCGATCCAAGCCACAGGATGATGAGCCCGCCAAGTGCCGCCACGATGCCATGGGCAAGACTGGCCAGTGGCGCGGCACGCATATCCTGCCAGCCCAGTGCCAGCCAGCGAAGCGGGCGCCCCACCT
>JAYTDE010000874.1:0-3139 GCA_043736195.1 Burkholderiales bacterium
AGTCAACGTGGTAACCCGCTTGTTAATTGGCTCCTGCAAGACCGAGTTCTTGTCAAGAAGCGCTAGCGTCTCCTTATACCGGGTCAACGCTCGTTCAACTTTGCCGCCTCGTTCGGCCAAGCGTGCAGAAAAATGAAGCAACTCTTTCCAGCGCGGTGTGCGCGCAATTAGTGCCTCCATTTGATCGGAAAGTATGGCGAAGTCGTTCTCAGCTGCGCGGACCAGCGCCGCTTGGCGGTGGGTCGATGCTGCTTCAGCGAGTGTGGCCAGGAGCGTCTCAAATTCACTTGCCGAGAGCGCGCTGACCTCAGGCACGCGGTGCGCGACTTGACGCTGCATAAGCGCGTACGCCACGCTCTTGATGATGCGGTCTTGAGGAACAGGTTTGTCGGCATCGCCGCGGATCTCCAACCACAACGTGTCGCGACCGGCATTCCAAGCGCCAGAGACCACTGCCTGGCCAGTGCCGTTTTGCAAGGTCAGCAGCAAGGCGTTGTCCGAGGTCATCGTGCGGTGCAGCCAGCTCAGAATGCCACCGAACTCAACGCCGGCGACCTTCATCTCAAGGTTGAGCGGCTCCAGCAATCCGCTGGGCAAGTCGATCGCCGGAGCGCTGCGCAAGTCCTGCGGGCGAATCGAGCCGCTATCATCAAGCGGCTGACTCAGTTGTTCGACCGTAACGGCCACTTCATCGCGAATGCGGCCCATGCGGGCCAGCAACATGCTCGCCAAGGCCTGGCCCGCCCTTCCGTCCTTGTCCTCGACACCAAGAACATGAATCGGCGCGATAGTGTTGGGCAATGTTCTCGAACGAAAACCGTCCAGCGCCGAGCGCACGAACCAGAGGTTGACAACTACCAATAAGCATGCGGCAGCCACCAGCGCAAGGACTTTGATGATCAGATCCAACTTAGCCTCCTATTGCCCCGCATGCGGGAGCGGGAAGATATCAAGGGGTTTAAGCCTAGTGATTGACCTTGCTCCTGGATTCTGTATCCCGTAACCGACATCATAAATTGGCCTTAGCCGCAAACCAGGTTTGCTCGAAATGCATCGGGCGAGCCGGTGTTGCGGGCCAAACTGGAACCGGTCAAGTGCTGTTTGACATGAGCGATGCCTGCAACAGGGCTACTTGCCTTGGCCATGCGACAGCTTGAACATGGCGCCCCGTTGCCTGTACTGATCGCCATCAACGCGCCAGTACGTGCGTCCAGTCAAACTGCCCAGGAATGCTCGTCTTCTCTCAAGCCTGGAGTGGCCTGTTACCGCCTTGCTCACCAGATACCGGACGTCGCCGTCAGGGCCAAGGATGACGGTACACCCGCCATGATAGGTAAATCCAGGTCCCGCGCTCGACGTCCCGACATGGCGCACTTGAGTTATTTCGGCGACCAGATCGAACACGATCTGGCCATCCGGCCCGGCGCGGCGCGCCGTGCGTATCGACTCGATGCAAGGCTGGTCGACGCGATCGCCCTTCAGACGCCGATCGCCGTTCTCGACCAGGCCGAATTCTCCGAGGTGTTCGTCCCTGGTGAGGTACTGTCCGAGTGCGCAGGCTTGTCTGCGCAGTTCATTGACACTGGCGGCATGCGCCGGGTCACCGTCAAATTTAAGGTCGGCAAAATTGAGCCTGGGCACCGGGGCGAGCGGCCGCGTGGGGCCCTTCCACAGCAAGGCGTCCTCCGACAGGCTGGTTGCAAAACGCGGATAGATATTGCGGTGCCAGAAAGCATCGATCAGCGCGCCACGGTAGTCCCAGGGGTCGTCGGGCACCAAGTCGTAATCGGCTGTGATCAAGGCCCTAAGGTAGTCGCCGAAGTTGATTCCGACGGGCGGGCAGTAATCGATCGCCCGGATACAGATAATCAGAAACTGACTGGCGAGGCGGCTCGCCTTTTCAGCCAGTTCACACTGAAGATCGTGCGAAATCTCGCCCGGTGGCAGCACGCCGCTGCCATTGGTCGCCAGACGAATGGTGCGCTCGGTCTTGCGCTTGAAAATCGTCACGAACGCCTCGAACACCGCGCTGACCAATATGGAGCCCAACTGGTGCGCTTCTAATTGCGAATCTTCCTGGTATTGCTCAGGGTGGGCAGGGTCGGTTTCGATGGCGCTGCGCAGCGGGCCCTTTTGACCAGTGGTGTGACCGAACTGCCTTGCCAGGTCTCGCAACAGCTCGGCCTTCTCCACCGCGCCTTTGCACCGCCGGATTGCAACCATGACCACTTCGCGGTAGCTGAAGTGCTGAAAGATGGCCACCAGATCGGCCAGTGCTTCGTGGAACGCCGCCACGTCGGGGCCGGAAGGAATGCAGAAGCGAGCCCTCAGCCCGTCCAGCAGCGCGTGCGTTACCTCGTGCGCCACGATATCGTGCGAAAGACAGGTAAAGATATACCCGCCCGGCAACGACCGGTCGGTGGGACGCTCAGGCGCCGGGTAATAGCCAAAGCAGATCGAGCCGCTTTTGCCATCACTCGTGTAATAGGCGTTTTTCTCTATGGCGAAGTGCGGTTTCAGCACGAGCTTTGCAGGCGTCACCCCGTCGCCGAAGCCCCACGACAGGTTGCGCCCCAGTGCCGTTCTGAACGCGGCATAGATGTTGGAGCAAATCGCGTAGACCATCTGGTGGTGAAATCGTGGATCAGAGGGCGACGGCTGGTAGCCGTCAGCAATCAGCACATGTTGATCGTCAAGGTTGGCACTCCGGTGTTCGCGGTCGATGCCCACCACGCTGAAGAGGGCTCCGTCAGGACCCGCTTTCAGCGGCTCGAACGGCACGTTGATGGTGCCAATGGCTCCGTCCAGCTTGGACGCGGCCGGGTCCACTGTGTAGATTCGCAACGGCCGGTAGAGCGGGTCACTTTTCTTGCGTTGATAAGGGACCACCGGCACGCGGCGGATGCCGTCGCCAAGCATGAATTGCGTCCCCTCGCCGGCAAACTCGTCGCGGGTCGCGCCGGCTGCCACCGCCGCACCTGCATCGCGGCTTTGCGAGGTTGCTGCAACGGCGGCGGTAGTGGTCGCAGTCGCCAGGGGTGCGTCTTGGGTCATTGATCAACTGCCCGCTCATTTCGACGCCAGCTTCGCCAGCAACTGCTGAATCGACGCCAGTGTCTGGGCCAGCGTCGCACTATCT
>JAYTDE010000875.1:0-9642 GCA_043736195.1 Burkholderiales bacterium
ACGGCCGGGCCGGCTGACATCGAGCCCTACACCGGCGAAAATTTCAAGCCCTGACTACGACCGCCGGGTCCGCCAGGTTTGTCGGTCGCCCTGCGGCGAAGGCCAGCAGATTGTCGAATGCAGTACCGAAATAGAGCTCGTAATTGTCACGCTCTACATACCCCAGATGCGGCGTACATAACGCATTGGGCAGCGCAAGCAGCGGATGACGCCCGCCCAGGACCGGCTCATCTTCGTATACATCCACCGCCGCGAACCCGGGACGCCCGGCTGCAAGGGCGGTTTCCAGCGCGCCCGGCGCGATCAACTCGGCACGACTGGTATTGACCAGCAAAGCATCGTCGCGCATTATGGCCAGATCGGCCGGCGTCACCATGCCGCGCGTTTCGGCATTCAGGCGCACGTGCAGGCTCAGCGCCTCGCTGCCGGCGAAGAATGCCGCGCGCGACGGCGCCACCTCGAATCCGTCGGCGCGCGCCGCGGCGGTCGATGCTTCGCGCCCCCACACCCACACCTGCATGCCGAAGGCGCGACCGTACCCTGCCACCATCTTGCCGATCCTGCCGTAGCTCCACACGCCCAGCCTGCGGCCGCGCAGCTGGCGCCCCAGCGACCCTTGCCAAAGCCCGCTCTTGAGTCGCCACGCTTCCTGCGGTACGTACCGCAGCGCCCCCATGATGAGTGCCCAGGTCAGCTCGGCGGTCGGGCCCGGATCGCCCTGGCCTTCGGCGACGGCAATGCCGCGCGCGCTGCAGTCAGCCACCTTGATGTGGTTCGATACCCGGCCGGTCTGGCTGATGATTCGCAGGCGCGGCAAGCGGTCGAGCAATGTCGCGGTGATGCGCGTGCGTTCGCGGGTCAGCACCAGTGCATCGCAGTTCGCAAAGCGTCGCGCCAGTTCGGTTTCGTCGCTGCTTGAATCCTTGTAAATCACCACCTCATGCAGGGCCAGCCTGGCGAAACACGCGAGGTGGCGAATGCAATCCTGATAGTCGTCCGGAATCGCGATTTTCACAAATCCTCCCTGGGTAATCGGCGCGGCCCTTCAGTGGGTCGTCACGTGCGGGTCGTCACGCGCCGCTAGAATCCGATTTTATCCCTGCCCATTGGTCAAGCATGAGAACCGTCGCCGTCAAACTTCTGGACCCGCGCCTGAAAGGCAATCTTCCGTCCTATGCGAGCGCAGGCAGTGCCGGGCTCGATCTGCGTGCCTGTATCGATACGCCACTGACCCTGCAACCCGGGCAGACACAGATGGTTTCCACCGGCATGGCTATCCACATCGCCGACCCGGGCTACGCGGCCATGATCCTGCCGCGCTCGGGCCTGGGCACGAAATCCGGTATCGTGCTTGGCAATTTGGTCGGCCTCATCGATTCCGACTACCAGGGTGCGCTGATGTGCGCCCTGTGGAATCGCAGCCAGGCCGCATTCACCCTGCAACCGATGGATCGCATGGCACAGTTGATCATCGTTCCGGTGTTGCAGGTCGATTTCGCCATCGTCGACGACTTCGCCGGCAGCCAGCGCGGCAGCGACGGGTTTGGCAGTACCGGCAATGCCTGAAAGCCGCGCATCGCCACAGCCCCCCGCATCTGCGTGTACCGCGCGTGGCCTGGGCCAATCGCGCGACAGCAATCGGCGCTGGATCACCGGACCTGCGATCCAGCGGATGCACCGGACGTCAATCGCCGCGATCCTCGATTTTCAGCTCACTGATCTTGCGTGTGATCGTATTGCGTCCCATGCCCAGAAGGTTGGCGGCTTCGATGCGACGCCCGCCAGTGTGGCGCAGGGCGTTTCTGATCAGCGCACTCTCGAACAGGCGCGTCAGATCGTCGCCAATCGCGTTCTCCCCGGCAGCCAGGCGGCGGGTCACCTCCTGCTCCAGCGACCTGACCCAGTCGGTAACAATCGCGCCACCGGGCTCGCTGCGTACGTCACGCAGGTCGGACGGCAGATCCGCCACCTCGATGGTCTGCGCCGGCGCCATCACGGTCAGCCAGTGGCACACGTTTTCCAGTTGCCGCACGTTACCGGGCCAATCGAGCGTGCCCAGGTATTTGAGCGTCGCATCCGCGAGCCGCTTGACTTCAACGCCCAGTTCACGCGCGCTTTTCCCCATGAAGTGCCGCGCCAGCAGCGGAATATCCTCACGCCGGTCGCGCATCGGCGGCAGACGCAGGCGGATCACATTGAGCCGGTGAAACAGGTCTTCGCGAAACAACCCGTCCCGGACGCGCCGTTCGAGGTCCTGGTGGGTCGCGGTGATCACCCGCACGTTTGCCTTGATCGGCTGATGCCCGCCAACCCGATAGAACTGGCCATCCGACAACACGCGCAAAAGGCGCGTCTGCAGTTCCGACGGCATGTCGCCGATCTCGTCGAGAAACAGCGTGCCGCCCTCGGCCTGCTCGAAGCGGCCGCGGCGCATGGTCTGGGCGCCGGTGAAGGCACCCCGTTCATGTCCGAACAGCTCCGACTCGAGCAGATCTTTCGGAATCGCAGCGGTATTGATGGCAATGAACGGTTTCGTCGCCCGCGGACTGTGCCGATGCAAGGCCCGCGCCACCAGTTCCTTGCCGCTGCCGGATTCACCGTTGATCAACACAGTCGCATGCGATTGCGACAGGCGGCCAATGGCGCGGAATACCTCCTGCATTGAGGGCGCCGCCCCGAGAATCTCCGGAGTCGCTTCCGGAGCCTCCTCGACGGCGACTTCGCGCATCGATTCCTCGATCGCGCGCCGCATCAGCTCTATCGCATTGTCGACGTCGAACGGTTTGGGCAGGTACTCGAACGCGCCTCCCTGGAACGCGGCCACCGCAGACTCCAGATCGGAGTACGCAGTCATGATGATCACCGGCAAACCAGGGTGCTTGTCCTTGATCACGGACAGCAGTTCGAGGCCTGACGCGCCGGGCATGCGAATGTCGGACACCAGCACCTGCGGCGCGTCGCTCTCAAGCGCGTCAATCGCCTCGCGCGCCGACGCGAACAGCCGGCACGGAATGTTCTCGCGCGCCAACGCCTTTTCCAGAACCCAGCGGATGGATTTGTCGTCGTCGACGATCCAGATCGGTTTCATGTGTTTCCAGTTGTCGGCTCCCGATCATGACAACCGGGGTTCGAACATTACACTTCTAGGACAGCGGCAGGAGAATCTTGAAACAGGTGTATCCGGGCCGGCTGTCGCATTCGATCGTGCCATGGTGTTGCTGCACGAATGTCTGCGCCAGCGTCAGACCGAGGCCACTGCCGCCTTCCCGCCCGGACACCAGCGGATAGAAGATGCGGTCGCGAATCGCCTCGGGCACGCCCGGCCCATTGTCTGAAATATGCAATTCCAGTGCCAACCGGTAGCGCTCCCGCGCTAACGTCAGGTTGCGGGCGATCCGCGTCTTCAGACGAATCTCCGGATCCGGCGTATTCGAGGCGATCAAGGCCTGGGCCGCATTGCGGGTAATGTTGAGGACAGCCTGGATCAGGCGTTCCTTGTCCCCGCGCAAATCGGGCAAAGAGGCGTCATAGTCGCGCGTCAGGCGAAAGCGGCGCGGGAATTCGGCTGCCAGCAGGCTGCGCACCCGCTCCAGCACCTCGTGAATGTTCACGCCGGTGATGTGCGGCGGCTGCTGTGGCGTGAGCATACGATCCATCAGCGACTGCAGGCGGTCGGATTCCTTGATGATCACCTGGGTGTACTCACGCAGCTGGGGCAGCGGCAACTCGTGCTCCAGCAGTTGTGCCGCGCCGCGAATCCCGCCCAGCGGATTCTTGATTTCATGCGCCAGATTGCGGACCAGTTGCCGGTTGGCCTCCGCTTGCTCGTTCAAGCGCTGTTCGCGCGCGATCTTGAGCTGCTGGTCGATCACCCGGAATTCAGTGAGCAGGCAGGCGGGCGGTTGATCGATCGGCGTGATCACGCATGACACCGGTACCGGCTCGCGGCCAGCCGGCGCTAGCACCAGCTCCTGCGTGCGGTGACTCCAACGCCCGGCCAGCGCCTCTTGCAATGTCAATTCCCATTCCGGGCCGCCTTCAAACAAGCGATGCACCGACTGGCCGATCAGATTTCTGAGGCCGGCTTCGATCAGGCTTTCGGCCGCCGAATTGCCGTGGATCACCCGACAATTCCCGTCGAGCAGAAGAATGGCGGAAGGCAACAGGTCGAGTCCCGCATATGCCGAAGGGGGCGCCACGTTTGGCGCAGTAACGGCGCGCTTGATCGATGGGCTGCGTCTCATGTGGGAATGATGCTCAGGTGCGGGCGCCAAGCCGGTTGGCAATTTTTCGAAAATGGGCACCATGACGGGCGCTCGACATGCACGAAGCAGGTTGCGCGAGACACACGCCGGTTGGCGCGCCTCCCCTCAACCCTAGTTGCGCGCGGTGCTGAGCTCGCGCTTGAGCGATTCCACGTTGGCCTCGCTGCGCGCGATATCGGCCTTGAGCTTTTCGACGCGATCGGCGTAACGCTGGAAGTTACGCTCGTCGCCGCGACGCTCAGGCTCGCCATTGTTGAACTCGGAACGCAGTTCGGTGAGTCGCTTCTGCTCACTGGCCAGCTCTTCCTCGAGAATCTTGCGTCGATCATTGTCACGACCGCGTTGCGCACCTGCCTCGATCCGATTCGGCGCCTTGCCGCCATCCACCTTGGCCGGTGGGCGTGGAAACGGAACGCTGTTGGTACGCTGCGGCGTGATACGGACACAATCGCGGCCCTTGATATCGTTCGGATCGTCTGTAATGAGGGTGCCACCGCCATCACTACCGGGCGCGCACTTGTACAGCACCGGCTGTCCTCCAGTGTTGCTTGCACCGATACCGCCGGCTGCAGGATTACCGACACTTGCCGGGTTCGCGCCGGCGCCGGATGCGGCGGGTGCCGCCTTCTGCGCCAAAACAGGCCAGGGCAGCATCAGTAACGCGACCAGCGCGCAACAGGTTTTCAGTCCACCAAATCGGTCGTTCATGGATTCTCCAGTCGCGCGGTATGCCATTACAACAACGCGGCCGACACCTGCGGAGTTTACAGCGCAAACGCGCGCGTCGTCCGATGGCGGCGCATTCCTTGCCGACAAAAAAAACGGCACGCGTCGAGCGTGCCGTTTTCGGGTCCGACTTTAGCCTGATCAGGCGCTGTAATACATTTCATACTCAAGCGGATGGGTCGTCATGCGGAAGCGCGTGACGTCCTCCATCTTGAGTGCGATGTAAGCATCGATCATGTCGTTGCTGAACACGCCACCGCGCGTCAGGAACTCGCGGTCATTATCAAGCGCTTCGAGTGCCTGGTCGAGCGAGGAACAGACGGTCGGAATTTTCGCGTCTTCTTCGGGGGGCAGATCGTACAGATTCTTGTCAGCCGGATCGCCCGGGTGAATCTTGTTCTGCACACCGTCCAGGCCGGCCATCATCATCGCGGTGAACGCCAGATACGGGTTTGACAGAGGATCGGGGAAACGCACTTCAATCCGCCGCGCCTTGTCCGATTGCACATACGGAATGCGGATCGATGCGGAACGATTGCGTGCCGAATACGCCAGCTTGACCGGGGCCTCGAAGCCCGGAACCAGGCGCTTGTAGGAATTGGTGGTCGAATTGGTGATCGCGTTGAGCGCACGTGCGTGCTTGATGATGCCGCCGATGTAATACAGCGCAAACTCCGACAAGCCCGCATATCCGGTACCGGCGAACAGGTTCTTGCCGTCTTTCCAGATCGACTGGTGCACGTGCATGCCCGAACCGTTGTCGCCAACGATAGGCTTGGGCATGAAGGTGGCGGTCTTGCCGTAGGCATGGGCCACGTTCATGACCGTGTACTTGAGGATCTGCGACCAGTCGGCGCGCTGCACCAGCGGTGCGAACTTGGTGCCGATCTCGCATTGACCGGCATTCGCCACTTCATGGTGATGCACTTCGACTTCGACGCCCTGCTGCTCAAGCAACAGGCACATTTCGGAACGCATGTCCTGCAACTGATCGAGCGGCGCCACCGGGAAATAACCGCCCTTGACGCCGATGCGGCCGCCGCTATTGCCTTGGCCATCCACCCGATCATCGGTTTGCCATGAGGCTTCGGACGACCATACCTGGCAGGATGAACCCGACATGTCGACGCGCCAGGCCACCGAATCAAAAATGAAAAATTCGGGTTCCGGGCCGAAATAGGCGACGTCACCGATACCTGAAGCCTTCAAGTAAGTGTCCGCCCGCTTGGCGATCGAACGCGGGTCGCGGTCATAACCCTTGCCGGTCGACGGTTCAAGCACGTCGCAGGTCAGAATCAGTGTGTTTTCGTCGGTAAACGGGTCCATGTGCGCCGACATCGGGTCCGGCATGAGCAGCATGTCGGACGCTTCAATGCCTTTCCAGCCAGCGATCGAAGAGCCGTCGAACGCGTGGCCTTCGGTAAACTTGGTTTCGTCAAACGCCTTGACCGGCACGGAAACGTGTTGTTCCTTACCCTTGGTATCGGTGAATCGGAAGTCGACAAACGCGACTTCGTTGTCTTTCGCCATTTTCAACACATCACTGGCGGTCATTGCCATGTCCAGATCTCCTGAAGATTCGATTTGTCAAAACACTCGTGTCACTTGCGGTCAAAATCCTTGCGACACTGCCTAAAAAGCATCTTTTATGCCACGCGGCCGCATACACCGCTAACCGCGCGTGCCAACGAGTACATCATGCAGCCAACCCGAAACGTTCTCACGCAAATGCGTCGCGCATTGTGCCACAGCCATTTCCGACGCGATGCAGGCAAACAATGCACCATAAACGCACAAAAAGACAAGGATCGCCCGGATTTGGTGCATTCCGGCGGCGTTCGCAGTTCTGGCCCATTGTTGCATGCGCCAGATGGCGGGTATGTGCCCGCCTGGTTGCAAAAATTGAAGTCGGAAATCTCGCTTGCTGCAATGCGATCCACTGTTGCTCTTATCTTGGTTTTGGTTGGCATGGGCACGGCCCACTCGCAGGCACCGATTCGCGAGCTTGGTGAGGCTGTGTCCGGCATCGACGGCGCACGCAGGGCGGCGGACGTGGCGCGAAACGGACTGGTAGCGGCCGACTCGCGCCACGCCGAAGCGACTACGCGAGTCAAAAAAGCCGAAGATGGCCTGTTGGCGGCGCAAAAGGAGATCACAGCCGCACGTGTTGAAAAGGCGGCGGCAGACCGCGCCCGGGAGGCCGCCCGTACGGCCGATGAACAGGCGCGCGCCGCACTGGCCAGGGCGCTTGATGCGCGCAAGTAATCGCCACAGTCCCCGGCTTGATCCTGCATGTGCGCCACCACTGGTACAATCAGGCGCATCGACGTGATGCATGTTCAAGAGTTACATGCCCATTCCAGACCAATAAAAAGCCGGTCGGCCGCCGCTACGCCATCCTGGTCGCGATTTTTACTTTTCCCGACGTGCCCGCAACGATTCGCAGCAATACTCTTCGTCGACCATCGCTTGCGTGGGTTTGTAGCGCCCACTTCTCCCTAACCACCATTGCTCAATGTCTTTTGATTCGTTCGGCCTAGACCCGCAGATTCTCAAAGCGATCGCCGAAGAGGGTTATACCGAAGCTACGCCGATTCAGGCGCAGGCGATTCCGGTTGTGTTGCAAGGCGGCGACGTGATGGGCGCTGCGCAAACCGGCACTGGCAAGACCGCCGGTTTCACCCTGCCGATCCTGCAGTTGCTCTCGCCCAACCAGAACGCCTCGCCGTCGCCGGCGCGTCATCCGGTACGGGCGCTGATCCTGCTGCCAACGCGCGAGCTGGCGCTGCAGGTGGCCGAGGCGGTCGCCACTTACGGCAGGCACATGCAAATCAGGTCGACCTGCGTTTTCGGCGGTGTCGACATCGGACCGCAGTTGAAGATCGTGCGGGCCGGTGTCGAAATCCTGATCGCCACGCCGGGTCGCCTGCTCGATCATATCGAGCACAAGAGCGTCAATCTCGGGCAGGTGCAGATCCTGGTGCTCGACGAAGCCGATCGCATGCTCGACATGGGCTTCATGCCGGACATCAAACGCATCATCGCCCTGCTGCCGCAAAAGCGCCAGAACCTGCTGTTCTCGGCCACCTTCTCCGACGAGATCAAGCGCTTGGCCGGTGGCATCTTGAAAACCCCGATGGTCATCGAAGTTGCGCGGCGCAATGCCACTGCCGACAAAGTGCGGCAGGTGGCGTACGCGGTTGCGTCCGACGAGAAACGCGCGCTTTTGCAGCATCTGGTGCGTGAAAAGGGCATCAAGCAGGCGCTCGTGTTCTCCAACACCAAATTGGGCACCGCACGTCTGGCGCGGCATCTGGAGCAACAGGGCTTCAAGGCCGATGCTATCCACGGCGACAAATCCCAGGGCGAGCGCATCGCCGCTTTGGACAAGTTCAAGAGCGGCGAGATCGAACTGCTGATGGCAACAGACGTCGCCGCGCGTGGTCTCGACATCCAGGAAATGCCTTGCGTGATCAACTATGAATTGCCGCACGCGCCGGAGGACTACATCCACCGCATCGGGCGCACCGGTCGCGCCGGGTCCGAGGGCGATGCGATTTCGTTCTTCAGCCCGGACGAGGAAAAGTACCTGATCGACATCGAAAAACTGATCAAGACCAAAATCGAGCGCACCGTGGCGCGGGGCTATGAGCCGGTGGCCGACGAGCCGCATTTCCAGGCCGGTCGCCACGAACGCACCCGCGGACGGTTTGACCGCGACACGACCTCGCGCCATGTGCGCAATGTCAAGATCGAAAAAATCGACCCCTGGTTCATGAAGCCCTATGAAGCCGGCGCGCCGGTCACACCAGCAGCGCCGAAATCCGACAGCCCGCTGCAGCCCGCCATCGGTGGCTCGGCGCGCAAGGTGGGCGTGGGCGCGTTGTTGGGCGGGCTGGCGAAAAAGACTTAAGCGGCGCGACCGGGCTTCTCAGCGACCGGCGCGGCGTCCCACCTCGGCGCCAAACTCCAGCAATTCGTCGCGCCTGCCACGCCCGCTGCGCTCGAGTTCACCACTGGCGGTGGCAATTACCAACCTGGTTTCGCCCCAAAGGCCGCCGCCTATCTTGTATGCGCCCCAACCCATCAACGGCAGCATCAGCATCCACACCAGGCCGTTGGAGACGTGGATGAAGCGACCATAGGCCTCGCCTTCGGGCGTCTTGTCGCTCATGCGCTTCTCGATGCTCATGGCAAGCGTGTTGACGCCGGTTTCCAGCGGCTTGTAGGCGGCGGCGAACGTGATCGCCAACACCAGCAGCCCGGCACCCCAGAACGCAGCGGCGAAATCACGCGAAAAGGCGGCGCGCACCGAGGTCAGCGCCAAGAGCGGCACGCTTTCCTCGGAATCGGCGGCACACAACAGGATACGACGCGTGGTCAGGGTCGCGGTGCCACCGAAGGGTCCCAGCCCGAACGGGGCTTCGATCACCAGCTTTTCGTCGGGAGCGAGTTGCATCTACTTTTGCGAGGCGGCCAGGGCCTGATCCAGATCCCACAGGATGTCGCCGATGCTCTCGATGCCGACAGACAGGCGGATCATGTCCGGCGTTACCCCGGCACTAGCCTGCTCCTCGCAGCTCAACTGCCGATGGGTGGTCGAAGCCGGGTGGATGATCAGGGTCTTGGCATCGCCGATATTTGCCAGGTG
>JAYTDE010000876.1:0-9989 GCA_043736195.1 Burkholderiales bacterium
CGCGTGGCGGCGACGTCCAACGGGCCAAAGGCGCCATGGTGATACAGCGTGGCGACCAGCGGCGTAGCCAGCACCGCCAGGCCGACCGCCGCCGGCAGGGCCAGCAGAAATGTCAGGCGCAAGCCCCAGTCGAGCAAGGCCGAATAGCGCTCTTCGTCATTGTCAGCCACCGCCTTTGCCAGGCTGGGCAAGAGGATGGTGCCCAAGGCCACGCCGAGCATGCCGGTCGGGAACTCCATCAAGCGATCGGCATAGTACAGCCATGACACGCTGCCGCTTTTGAGAAACGACGCGATGATGGTGTTGAGCAGCAGGCTGATCTGGGCCACCGAGACCCCAAGCAGAGCCGGCGCCATGGCCTTGAGGATGCGGCGCACCCCGGGATGGTGCCAGTCCAGGCGCAATCGAGGCAGGTGGCCGATGCGCATCAGAGCGGGCAGTTGCAGGGCCAGTTGCACCACCCCCCCCAGCAGCACCGCCCAGGCCAGCGCCATCACCGGCGGGTCGACATGCGGTGCGAGCCAGAGCGCACAGCCGATGAACGAAAGATTGAGCAGTACCGGGGTGAACGCTGGTACCGAGAAGCGGCTCCAGGTATTAAGCACCGCACCTGCGAATGCGGTCAGGCCGATGAACAGGATGTACGGAAAGGTGATGCGCAGCATGTCGACGGTGACCGCGAACTTGTCAGGCGAGGCTGCAAAACCAGGGGCGCTCACATAGATGATGAGCGGCGCGCAGGCGATGCCGATGACTGAGACCACAAACAGCGAAAGCGCGAGCATGCCTGCGGTGTGATCGATCAGCGCGCGGGTTTCGTCGTCACCGGCGCGATGCTTGGATTCCGCCAGGATCGGCACGAAGGCCTGTGAAAACGCACCTTCGGCGAACAGTCGTCGCAACAGGTTCGGAATGCGGAATGCGACGAAGAAGGCATCGGTATATGCCGATGCCCCGAAAGCCCGCGCAATCAGGAATTCGCGCGCCAGGCCGGTAATGCGCGACGCCAGCGTAAAGCCGCTGACTTTCGCAAGTGCACGCAGTAGATTCACCGTTTCAAGTATACCGAGGCGGCACGGGCTCGGAAGTCGGCAGGACCGGTGCTTGATGGCGAGGCCTAAGCGAGCGCGCGGCGCGCCTTGCGCAGCGCGCGCGAAACTCGCTATAATGCAGGGCTAACTGAATTCGGCAGCACGGAATCTGTAACGATTTCTGCGGCACATTCGCGGAAATCCAACTTTTCTCCCAGGATCATCATGGCTACAACGGCAAAAGCAAAAAAGAAGACAGTGCGTAGCGCCTCCGGCTTGAAGCGCGCCCGTCAGGGCACCAAGGAGAATGCGCGCAACTCAAGCCTGCATTCGAAATTGCGGACCGCAATCAAGGCGGTGCGCAAGGCCATCGCCGGCGGCGACAAGGCGGTTGCAGCGGCTTCGTTCAAGACCGCGCAAAAGGTGATCGACATCGTGGCCGACAAGAGAATCGTCCACAAGAACAAGGCGTCGCGCGACAAGAGCCGCCTGTCGGCTGCGGTCAAGGCGCTGGCCTGAAGGTCGTTTGTTTGCAGTGAAAGAAGCCGCCCGAGGGCGGCTTTTTTGCGGGCGGCGCGCCGATCCCGCGCCTGCCTGCCAAGTCAGCCCGCCTGGCCTTGGCCAGAAACCTTGCCATCCTCGCGCGGCGCGTCCCGACCGGGCCGCACCTGCAGATCGTTGTCGCGCGCGAAATTGAGCAGAAAGGCGTAGGCCATCGGTTCGATTTCCTTCAACTGCAGGCTCACCACCACACACTTGATGTTGTTCGAGCCGATCGGGAAGCAATACGGCGAGTAACCAAGGCGCCCGCCACCGAATGAGGACATGACGCCAGCCAGGCGCTCGGCCCAATCGCTCGGCCGGAACACCTTGCCGTCGTGGGTGATGCCCTGAATCACGAATTCATTTACTTGGGCGGACATGGATTGGGGCCGGGGCGAATGGGCGACACGGGCGCCGGTAAAACGCCCGTGCCGTGCATTTGAGCGCACGCACACTGGACGCCGAAGCGACAGGCACGGGGAGCGGATTGTAGCCCATGCAATTGCGCGCCTGCGGACCGCACAGCGCTGCCAACGGCGCAAACGGGCAGGCCTAGCCGGTACAATCGCGCGCTACTGCAACACTTGCAAAGCCTTTTCCTAAAATGAAATCCGTCGCCGTTTTTTGCGGCTCCAATTCCGGCCTGGACCCGGTCTACGCCGAGGCCGCCGCCAGCACAGGAAGACTCTTGGCCGAACGCAAGCTGCTGCTGGTCTACGGCGGCGGCAAGCGCGGCCTGATGGGCGCGGTGGCCGATGCCACCCTGGCCGCCGGTGGCCAGGTGCATGGCGTCATCACCGATTTCCTCAAATCGCGCGAACTGATGCATACCGGCATTCAGCATTGCGAAGTGGTGCCGGATATGGCGCTGCGCAAGCATCGCTTCGCCGATCTGGCCGATGCCTTCCTGGTTCTGGCAGGCGGCGTTGGCACGCTTGAGGAAACCAGCGACATGTGGAGCCGCGCGCAACTTGGGGGCTTGCGCAAACCGATCGGCATCGTCAATACACGCGGCTTCTACGACCCGCTTTTGGCGATGATCGAGCGCATGATCAAGGACGGCTTTCTGCCTGAACAACAGAAGCAATGGCTGGTGGTGGCCGAGGAACCGGGTGCCGTACTCGATGCGCTGGCGCGCTACCAGGTCGCGGCAAACGTCTCGAAATGGATCTGAACGGCGCCTGACAGGCCGGCGCCGCTTGCCAGCCGGCGCATCCATGGCCATCCGGGCCGGACACTCACAAGTAACCCGAGCAACCCACAGACCATGACCATAGGCTTAGCCTACCCGCTCGCCCGCGCGGCGCTCTTCAAGCTTGATCCGGAAACCGCGCACGCCCTAACCATGAAGAGCCTCAACGCCCTGGCTGCCAGCGGGCTTTCGTCCCTGCTGGCCGGCCACATCGAGCCCGATCCGCGGTCGGTAATGGGTCTTGAATTTTCCAATCCGGTGGGCCTGGCCGCCGGCGCCGACAAGAATGGCGAATGCATCGCCGGCTTCGGCGCGCTGGGATTCGGCTTCATCGAACTCGGGGGCGTCACGCCGCGGCCACAGCCTGGCAACCCGAAGCCGCGCGTATTCCGTCTGGTCGCCGCGCGCGCAATCATCAACCGCCTGGGCTTCAACAACTTCGGTGTCGATTTTTTGCTCGAGCGCTTGAAGGCACATCCCTACAAGGGCGTGATCGGCATCAACCTCGGCAAGAACCTCGACACGCCGCTGGACAAGGCTGCCGATGACTATGCGATCTGCTACCAGAAGGTGTATCCCTACGCCGGCTTTGCGACCATCAATATCTCTTCGCCGAACACCAGGAACCTGCGCCAATTGCAAGGCGGGGATGAACTCGCGCCGATCCTGAAGCGCATGAAGCGCGAGCAGAAAACGCTCGCCGATCGCCATGGCAGGATGGTGCCGCTGGTCATCAAGATCGCCCCCGACCTGGACGATACACAAATCGAGGCGATCGCCAAGATCGCGGTGTCGCAGGGGATGGATGGCATCATCGCCACCAACACCACGATTCTGCGCGACAAGGTGAAGGGGCAGCCGCATGCCGAGGAGACCGGCGGCCTGTCGGGCGCACCGGTATTCGAGGCGTCGAACCGGATAATCCGCGCCCTGGCCGGCCATCTTGATGGCGCCCTGCCGATCATCGGCGTCGGCGGCATCATGAACGGTGCCGATGCGCGCGCCAAGATCGATGCCGGCGCAAGCCTGGTGCAGTTCTACAGCGGCCTGATTTATCGCGGCCCCGGCCTGGTGGCAGAAGTAGCACGCGCGTTGCGTCGCACATGAGCCACGTCCGGGCCGGAAGTGACCGGTGTGTGCGTTTTGCAAACCGCAGCCCCATCATTCCGTGGTGCGTGGTGCGTGCCTTGAATACACTTGACGAAAGGCTTCACCCATGATCATAAGCGGCCTGTTTCACGTAGCCATCAAGACCAACGACCTGGAAGCGACCCGTGCGTTTTATTGCGACGTGTTGGGCTTGCTTGCGGTGCACCGGCCTGACTTCGGCTTTCCCGGGGCCTGGCTTGCCTGCCCCTTGCCTGGCGGCCAGGCCATTATTCATATCTATGCCGGCGGCCCCGCGCTGGGTGTCGACGCGCGTACGCCGGTAGGCTCGGCTGCGATCGACCATCTGTCGCTTGCCTGCGCCGGGTATCACGAGTTTGCCGCACGCTTCAAGGTAAGCGGCCTCGCCTACCGCGAGTTCCTGGTGCCAGGCACCAGCTTGTGGCAGCTATTTGTGTATGACCCGAGCGGCGTGCAGCTTGAACTGACTTTCGAAGGCAAGGCTGAAACCGGCGCATCGCCGGACATGTCGCCCGGGCGCGCCTATATCGCCGGCAGCAGCTTTTTCGACGCTGAAACCTACCCCGTGCTGCACCGGGCGCCGGCTGCCTGACTCGGCAACGCCCGAGGCGGCGCGGTCAGCCGCGCCGTTGGCGCCTACTTGAGAGCAGCCTCGACCGCACGCATTGCCATCACCGTCACCAGGTGGGCACGATGATCGGCCTGCGCGTGCATATCCGAGTTGAGTCCTTGTTCCGGCACCTTGATGGCGGCGATCGCCTCCGGCACGAAGCGCGCGGAGAGTGCCGCCTCCATCGCCGGCAGCCGAAACACGCACGCCGCGGCACCGGTCACGGCCACCCGCACGCCCGCCCCAGAATCGGCGACGAACACACCCACGATCGCGTAACGTGATGCGGGATTCCTGAACTTCATGTAGGCCGCGCGCAGCGGCACCGGGAAGCTCACCGCGGTGATGATTTCACCGGCCTCAAGTGCGGTTTCGAACATGCCGGTGAAAAAATCGTCGGCCGGGATGCGGCGGCGGTTGGTGACAATCGTGGCGCCAAGCGCCAGCAGGCCAGCCGGATAATCCGCCGACGGATCATTGTTGGCCACCGAACCGCCAATGGTGCCCATGTTGCGCACCATGCGGTCGGCAATGCCGCCGGCCAATGATGCCAGCGCCGGAATCGCCGCCCGAACCGCCGCCGATGCGGCGACTTCGGCGTGCCGGGTCATCGCGCCGATAGTGACGATTTTGCCCTCTACGCTGATGCCGGACAAACCCTTGATCGTGCCCAGGTCGATGATCTCGCCGCTGTCCGCCAGGCGCAGCTTCATCGCCGCGATCAGGCTTTGGCCACCCGCCAGAAGTTTCGCCTGTGGCGCGGCGGCCAGGCTGGCAGCGGCGGCCTCGACCGATGCCGCCCTTTGGTATTTGAATGCGTACATGCCTTAAGTCCCAAAAGTCGAGTGCGGATTGACGATGCCTGCCATCACTTGGCCACAGCCTGCGCGCCGGCCAGCACCGCCTTGACAATATTGTGATAGCCGGTGCAACGGCACAAGTTGCCGTCAAGCTGCTCGCGCACCTGCGCTTCGGTCGGTTGCGGCGTGTGCCTGACCAGGTCGATCGCGCTCATCACCATGCCCGGTGTGCAGAACCCGCACTGCAGGCCATGCTCCAGGCGAAACGCTTCCTGCATCGGGTGCAGCGTGCCGTCGGGCGCCGCCACCCCTTCGATGGTGGTCACCGCAGCGCCTTCGGCCTGCATCGCCAGGATGTTGCAGCTCTTGACCACCCGGCCATCAAGATGGATGGTGCAGGCGCCGCATTGGGCGGTGTCGCAACCGATGTGCGTGCCGGTCAGGCGCAGCACATCGCGAATGAAGTTCACCAGCAAGGTGCGTTCCTCGACCTCATGGCTGACAGGCTTGCCATTGACCTGCATCGAAACCGTAACCGACATGCGGGAATCCTTTTGGTGGCGTCAAGGCCGTTCGAACCGGGCGGACAGTGCTTGGTGACCAGCGAATATAACTCGAATCGGTCCGCGCCTCACGCCGATTTCCGAACAGCGGAACGCGGCGCGAATTGCTCGATGCATCGTGGGCACAGGCCGCCCTCGATCGCATCGCTGCGCACCGCCAGGAGTCAGCCTGCGCTGCGCACCCAGTCACGCGCGCGGCGGCGCGGTCGGCGCCCAAGTGCTTGCGCATCAATCGAGGCACGCCAGACAGGCGCGCGGCGGCATAATGCTGCCTTTCCATCTGCTGGAGATCCACCTTGAAACGCTTGGCACTTACCGCACTACTGGCCCTGCCTCTGTGTTCCACCCTGTACGCGCAGACCGCCCCCGCTGCGACCACCACCGCCAGCGGCCTTGCCTACCTCTCTGTCAAGGACGGTACCGGCGCAAGCCCGAAGGCGAGCGACACGGTGAAAGTGCATTACAAGGGCACCTTTACCGACGGCCGCGAATTCGACAGCTCCTACAAGCGCGGCACGCCGCTCGAATTTCCACTCAACGGCGTGATCAAGTGCTGGACCGAGGGCGTGCAGTTGATGAAGGTCGGTGGCCGTGCGCGACTTACCTGCCCGCCTGCCATCGCCTACGGCGAACGCGGCGCCGGCGGTGTCATTCCGCCCAACGCCACGCTGAATTTCGAGGTGGAATTGCTGGGCATCGCGGGTCGCTGATGCGATGACGGAAGTGGTAGCGACTCACGGACTGGTACCGCTCTTGTCGGAGATGCCGTTGAACTGCGTTTCCCCTCCATATTGATATCCGCATGAAATGATTGAAGCAGTCGCACTGGCATCGAAATTCACCGGCTCACGAGCTGAGTCAGCGCCGGGGGCCGCTGTTGGCCTTGCGGCTGCTGGCCAGGGCCCTCTGGGTCGATCTGGGAGACCTTGATGGAGCAGGATGAATCCGAAGCCGGCAAGCGCGGGGCGGCACCCAAACCGGCGCAGCACATGGAGCGCATCAGCCGACTGCCGAAGCCCAAGCAGCGCTTCGTCATGGAAATGTTCGATACCTTGCTCGCGCAGGCGGGTCGCTGAGGACGCTGCAATGAGCCCCACGCCAGCAACCGTACCTTTGTCGATCGAGGAGATCACCCAGCGCATCCTGATCGTGCGCGGCAAGCGCGTGCTGCTCGATGTCGACCTGGCGGCTTTCTACGGGGTCGTGACGAAGGCGTTCAATCAGCAGGTGCGCCGTAACCTGGCCCGTTTCCCGCCCGATTTCATGTTCCAGTTGAACGACGACGAGAACACCGCTCTAAGGTCACAATTTGTGACCTTAAAGAACAGCCGAGGTCAACATCGCAAGTATCTGCCGCTGGCTTTCACCGAGCACGGCGCTATCATGGCTGCCGCGATCCTGAACAGCGCGCGTGCCACCGAAGTCAGCGTCCACGTCGTGCGCGCCTTCATCGAGCTGCGCGATCTGGTCGCCGGCAACAAGGAACTGGCCTCGAAACTCAAACGCCTGGAGCGCACGGTCGATTCGCACGATCAGGCGATCACCGGGCTGATCGATTCGATGCATCAACTGCTGGCGCCGCCCGATCCGAAGAAGCGGCCTATCGGGTTCGTCATCCCAGACGAGATACCCGCGAAGAAATAGCGCAGCGGCGCCGCGCTACGCGGCTAAAAACACCACCACCGGCAGCGCCAGCGTCGAGGCGGGGCGTTTCATTGCTCTAAAGACTATTCGTACGCGGCACTCTCGCCACGCCGAATTTCTATTCGATCCTGCCCCCTTTGATTGCGCCTTTGATTGCGAAGTGCACCTGCCCCAGCCTATTCGATCCGTGCCCCGGAGGCCTTGACGATGGCAGCCCAGCGCGCAATGTCGGTCTGCACGAAGCGGGCTAATTCTGCCTGCGGCAACACCAGAACTTCGGCACCCAGCGCGGCGAAGCGCTCACGAATGTCGGGGGCTTCGACCACGGCGGCGAATTCCCGGGCGAGGCGCGCGACGATGTCCGGCGCGGTGCCGGCCGGTGCGAAGACGCCGAACCAGGAGCGTATATCGTAGTCGCGATAGCCCGCCTCCTGCATCGTCGGAACCTGCGGAAACGCGGCCAGGCGCTGCGGCGCGGTCGCCGCGAGCACCTTCAAGCGGCCCGCGGCGACATGCTGCGCCACCTCGACCGGGGTCGCGAACATGAGCTGGGTTTGACCGGCCACCAGGTCGACGATCGCCGGGCCGCCACCCTTGTAGGGAATGTGCGTGATCTCGATGCCGGCGTTGAACTTGAACAGTTCGCCTGCCAGGTGCGGCACGGTGCCGTTGCCGGCCGAGCAGAAACTAAGTGCGGCCGGTTTGGCCCTGGCCAGCGCCACCAGTTCCTGCACGGTATTCGCCGGCAGCGAGGGATGCGCCACCAGGATGAATGGCGACACCGCCAGCAGGGTGACGGGGACGAAGTCACGACGGGCGTCATAGGGTAATTTCGCGTACATCACTTGCGAGATGGCAAACGGCGTCGGTGCGAACAGCACCGTATAGCCATCGGCCGGCGCCTTGGCGACGAAGTCGTTGCCGATGGTGGTGCCGGCGCCAGGCTTGTTCTCGATCACCACCGCTTGCCCCAGACGTTCGGCGAGTTTCTGGCCGATCGCCCGCGCCAGGATGTCGGTGGCGCCGCCCGGTGCAAACGGCACCACCAGTCGCAGCGGTTTGGCCGGGTACTGGGCCTGTGCGATGCCGGCCAGCAACAGGGCACACAAGACGAGAAGCTTTTTCATGCGTCGATCTCCAGCAGCAGCGGTTGATGATCCGAGGCATCGGTGGCGAGGTCAACCGTCATTCGCCGCACCTGGCCGGCCATGTCGGCACTGACGAACACGAAATCAAAGCATGGGGTACGGTCTTCCCATTGCGCCTTGTCGTGCCAGCCTACTGTGGGCGGATGGGGGGCGCCAGGATGCGCGATGCTCCAGGCGTCAACATAGGCAGGGCTGGCGTCGTCTGCCGGCGCCTGCAGACGGGCGATCAGCGCGTCATCGTGCCCGCAGTTGAAATCGCCGGTGAGGATGCCGCGCGCATCGCGCGGCCGGCTCTCGAACGGGCTGCCCGCCTTCTGCGCTTGCGGCCGGTTGCCTGCGTGGCCGGCGGCCTCCGCCTGAATCGCCCGCAGCGCCTCGATCTGCGCGGCGCGCTGACGCGATGAATAGTATTCGAGGTGCGTGGTCGTCACTCGCAATGGGCCGGATGCGGCTTCAAGCACGGTTTCAAGCGCCATTCGCTGCATGGTCGGCAGCGCCGTTTCAGCCTGCCATGGCAGTCGATGGCGCAGCACCTGGATCACCGGCAGCCGGGACAGGATCAGGTTGCCGAACTGCTGCGCGCCGATGCCCGCGGTATGGCGCTCCACCGCGATCCCCTCGACCGGCGTGTAGCCCGGCAACAGTGCGGCAAGCAGTTCGAACTGATCCTTGCCGCCACTGCTCTTGAGACCGGGATAGTTGCGCGAGACTTCCTGCAGGCAGAGCACGTCGAAGTCGGCCAGCGCGCGCGCGGCGTCGACGATGCGCTCGAAGTCGACCCGGCCATCGCAGCCAAGTCCCCACTGAATGTTCCAGGTGATGAGTTTCATGGCGATCCTGGCAACCTGATCTGGCCGGCTGGTTCTCGACCGATGGGTCCGGTTGATGCAGCTGATTGCAGGCGAGCGCGGAGATTTGCAGGCCAAGCCGGGATTCTATCGTGCGCCACGGGAATGCAGGCATTGGCGAAAACGGCCCGCACTCGGTGCAAACGAGGGAAAAAGCGGCAGCTTTCCGTGGCTTGGATTGCGGATTTCGCATGCCCCGCATGAAACCACGACAAGCCTTGTAAAGTAACGGTATCGCGAGCCGCAAGGCTCTTCGAATTTCACTTCTTACGTTGATCCGCCACAGGAATATCCCATGCCCAACGCACTCACCAAGGACGGCGTCAGCCTCTACTACGAAGAAGCGGGTGCCGGCACGCCGCTGATTTTCGTGCACGAATTCGCCGGCGACTGGCGCAGCTGGGAGGCACAGATGCGCTTTTTCTCGCGCTATTACCGGGTCATCACCTACAGCGCGCGCGGCTTCAAGCCTTCGGCCATTC
>JAYTDE010000877.1:0-1650 GCA_043736195.1 Burkholderiales bacterium
CTGCTCTTCGACGGTCGGTCTCATGCGGCTGGCTCCATCATCTTGAACATCGGGCGATACAGCCATGAAGGCGTCTGGAACACGCGGTCGTAGCGACCGGCGACGAACTCGTTTACGGCGGTCAGCTGAATGACTGCCAGTTTCCAGCAGGAAAACACGTTCCACCAGCGCAGCGCCGATTCGTCGACCTGCCGCCCGGTGTGCGCGCGGTAGGCGGCGACGATCTGCTCGCGCTCCCATGCGCCGGCAATCTGGTGCTCGCGCTTGCGCACCGGGTTGGTCACCCAGCCGAGGTCCTCCAGCGGGTCGCCCAGATGCGCGGTCTCCCAATCGAGCTTGGCGCTGATCTGCTCGCCTGCGATGAGCGCGTTGCCCGGCTTGAAGTCGCCATGCACCAACACAATCGCCTCGGCCACCGGCGCATGCTGATGCATCCATGCGAGTACGTAGTCGAGTTCGGGGTGCGGTTCGAGCTGTACCCGGCGGTACTCCGCCTCCCAATGCGCGAGCTCGACCCACGACGGATCGCCGGCCGGCGCGTCGAGCACCGCGCCCAGCCCGCAGCCACTCCAGTCGACCGCGTGAATGCGCGCCATCAGGTCGATGAATGCATGCGCCAGGTTAAGGCGTACCGCCAGCGGACGCTCGCCGTTGAGCACCAGATAGTCACAGGTGCCGGGCACCCGATCCATGACGATCGCCGGTGCGCCCAGGCGATGGCCGTCGGGATCCACCCAATGCGCCCTGGGTGCCGGCACGCCAGACGCCTCGAGCGCCTTGAGCACCGCGAACTCGCGCGCACGAACGGTAGCGAGCAGGGTTCCTGCAGCGTCGCGCATCAGCATCAGGCGATGCGTCTGAGGACCATTCGTGTCAACCCAGGCCGCATCGAGCGACCAGTTCTCGCGCGACAGGCCGCCTGCGGCGCGCGTGAGGCCGGTGAATACGATCGCGCGCGCTGACGGGATCGCATCGATGATCAAAGCCTCAAGGCCTGCGACCACCTGCTCCACTGCGTTTGCCGACTCGCCCTTGCTCGCTTCGGCATACGGTGCGACCGGCGCAGTGGAAGTCGGCATGGCGCTGTCCATCTTCAGGCCACCTGGAGCACATTGCGGCCAGACCAACGATCGCGCGACGGCTGGCGTGTCAGGGTCTTTGCGGCATGGTGCATCTTGTGATTCATCGGTGGCCTGCATCTGAGCGGCGCGTACTGCCGAATCTGGATTTCGACGCTGATTATACTTAAAAGAAGGAAACTGTACTAGCACGTATTATCTGGATCAGCAAGTCGTTCGGTGATGACAGTCGGGAGTAAATGACTTGTCCGGTCCGTAGCAAGTAATCTGTCCGGTTTGTGGAGGAGCGATGCACCACGCCCCCCATGAGCCGGGCCCGCTACGAGCAGGAGAGCCGGAAGATGAGATTCAAAGAAGCCTTGGATGGCTGGACCCAGGGGCGACTGATTATCAAGCCCACCATCGCGCCGATCACCACCGTGGCCTTGGCGTCGCCGCTCACGAACGACAACACGGCCAGCGCCGTGAGCAGCAGGTTGAAGGGATTCAGATAACAACGCCACAGCCGCAGCCAGCCTGGCAGCGGCGGCTCATGCTGGACCTCGTTGGGGCCGTCCCGCGCCAACCTGCG
>JAYTDE010000878.1:0-1718 GCA_043736195.1 Burkholderiales bacterium
ATGAACACACGTTCGCCGCGGTCGTTGAGTTGATACAGGCGTCGGGTCGCCCGCAAATCGGCCATTTCGGCGCGCGCCACGCGGCAATCCTGGTCGCGCTGCACTTTTTCTTCCGCCAGCCGGGTCTCGTCGCGCTCGCGCAAGGCCTGGCGCTTGCGGAACTCAAGCTCGCGGTCTTTGAGGGTCGCGGCATATCCGGAGGAACCCGGCGCCTCACTGCCCGGGCGCGGCGTTGCTTCACGCAAGCGCACCTCCTTCGACTTGCTTTTTTCAGGCGGCCGCTCGCCATAGTGGGTCACGCCATTGGCATCGACCCATTTGTAAACCTGGGCGCCGGCCGGAAGCGGGACAGCCAGAGCAGAAACGAACACCAGTACGAGGCAACGCATGACCTTCCTCCATGGCATAAGCGTACACCAACAGGAGCCGGGAACTTGCGCGGAAGAGTGGCGGATTTGCGATCATCGGACGCTCGCCGCCGCGCCGGTGCTCGGCTGAAATGCGCGCAATGCGCCCATCGGGCTGCCGTCACCCCACCTGCCGCGACCCTGTTCCGGCAAACGCAGCAGCGGCTTCAAGCCAGCCGGGCGGCGAGATACCCGATCAGCGCGTCGAGCGTCGGCAGCTTGCGGTAGTCGGCCTCCGGAATCTCGACGCCCAGGCGCTGATTGATGCCGATCAGGAGGTTGAGCCAGTCCATCGAATCGAGATCGACCTGGTCGCGCAAGGGCTGCCTGGCGACAAGTTGACCCGCCTCGATTTCAGGGGCGATTTCCAGCAGGGCCGCGATCACGCCGGCGCGGATTTCGTGGTGGTTCATAGTTGGTCCGGTTGTTGCAAAAGCCTGGCGATTTCGGCCAAAAACAGCGCACCCTGATGACCGGTGCTGACGCGATGGTCGGCGGCCAGGCTGAGTGTGACGCAAGGCATCACGCCCAGGGCGCCATTCTCCACCCAGGCGCGTTCCGCCACGGCACCAAAGCCGACCAATGCCACCTGCGGCGGGTAGATCACCCCGAACACCGATTCGGCACCCGACTCGCCCAGGTTGGTAAGCGTGATGGTCGGATTGGCCATCTCGGAGCTTTTCAGGCTGCCGGCGCGCGCGCGCTTGACCAGATCGACCAACTCGCGCATCAGCGTGCCCAGGTCCTTGCGGTCGGCATCATGCAGTGCCGGCGCCACCAACCCGCCGCCGCGCAAGGCGATCGCCACCCCGACATGCACGCCATCACCGGGCGCGAAGCGATCCGCGCGGTAAAAGCCGTTGAACGCCGGGTGCTTGCGGCAGGCCAGCGCCAGCGCCTTGATGAACAGCACCGCCAGCAACACCCGTTCGGTGAGCGGCTGGTGGGCATTGCGTTCTTCCAGCCAGCGCGTGGCTAAGCGCAATGCGACGCTCTGGCCCAGGTAGTAGTGTGGAATCTCGCGCTTGGAGCGCGCCATCGCGGCGGCCATCGCCTGGCGCATCGCCTCGGCACGCTCGACCGCGCCGGCCGGCGCGGCGGGGCGCGCGGCCAGGGCGCGCTCGACATCGTCCAGGGTTACCGCGCCCTCGGGCCCGCTGCCTGAAAGCAGATCCGCATCCAGACCTGCTTGCTGCGCGCGTTGGCGCGCGGCCGGGGAGATGCGCCGACGCGCTGCCGACACCGCTACAGGCGCGGCAGGCGCAGCGCCATGCAGCGTCGGCAGCGCAGCCGGCTCCGCAGTCGTGGCGG
>JAYTDE010000879.1:0-2030 GCA_043736195.1 Burkholderiales bacterium
TCATCCGATCGCCTCGAGGTCGAACGGAACACCGGTTTTCTGCCCGAGCGCGCGCAGTTCACGTTCGATTTCCGGCGCGAGAGTGAGGCCCTGCGCACGGCCCTGGTGTTCGAGTTGCGCGCCGCGCGTGCCCGGCAGGCGCCCGCCGGCATGCTCGTATATGCCGGTCCACTTCGACATGTAGGCATCGAAAATGTCGCGGCCGGAAAAGCCGTCCGGATCCATGTACCAGAAAAATGCACTTTGGCGGCCCACCGCGCCGCCTGCCGGAATACGCGCGACGAAGTTGGAAAGAGACTCGGCCGTCGCTGTGAATGCGCCGGCCAGGCATTCGACCATCATCGCGATGCCGATGCCCTTGTACCCGCCCATCGGCATCAGCATGCCGTGCACCGCTGCGTCCGAGTCGGTGGTCGGCACGCCGTGCCGGTCGACCGCCCAGCCGGCAGGAATCGGCTTGCCCTCGCGCGCCGCCAGCAGGATATGGCCGCGCGCCGCCACGCTGCAGGCAATGTCGAACACGATCGGTTCGCGCCCATGCAGCGGGCAACCAAAGGCGATTGGGTTGTGCCCCACGCCAGGTTCGGTGAAGCCTTCCATCGCCAAGAGGGGCGGGGTGCGCTGGCCGAGAATGCAGAATGCGCTGGCTTCAGCCGCGGCCAGCGCATGGATGCCGAGCGCCCCCAGGTGCCCGCATTCCCGCACCGCAACGAACACCTGCGGGCGTTTCTTCAGTTCCGCAAGGGCGGCCTCCTGCAGGATCGGCGCCACATCGTGGCCAAGCGCGCCATCGGAATCAACGATGATGACGCCGTCGCGCACCTCGATGCGTATGTCCGGTCGCGGATTGAAGTCACCGGCGGCATAGCGCTCGACATACGAGGCCACCCGCGTCATGCCGTGGGTGCGATAGCCACGCAAATCGGTGCGCACCATGGTTTGCGCGATGCGCAAAGCGGCATCGTCGGGCACGCCGCAGGCGGCAAAGGTGCGGGCTGTCCAGTCACTCAGGTGTTGCGGGGCATAGCGCCTGCTGTCGGTGTCACCGGTCTTCACCGCGGCCTCCGCGCGAGTCCGGATTCCATGTGGCCATCGCGGATGATCACCAGGCTTTCCTTGAACGGACCGCCGACGATCCGCTGGTAATACAAGGGGCGGTCATTGACCGTGTGACCGAACAACTCCATGGCGAATCCGGCCGTCTTGGCGTCCAGGCCCAACAGGCGCGCGCTGCGCGACGGCGGCGGCGCCACGCGGATCAATTGCTCGACTTTGATGGTCGGCAGAGACAGGCGTTGCGCCAGCAGTTCGCGCAGGTTGTCCGCATTCATCGCCCGGCGCGCGCCTGGCTCGGTCGGCTTTTGGGGAACGGCACGCATGCCGGCGCCGGAATCACTGAGCGCTTCGTAGTCCTCGGTGCGCAGGTAAAACTCGCTGGCAAGGCGCACGCGGGCCCCGGCCTCGAACAGGCGATCGATACGCACGCAGTAGCGCTGCCCGAGAAAGCGCGACCACGGGCCCGCGCTTCGCAGGCGTGTCACTTTCAGAACTTTCACAAACAGGGGCAGCACCCGGCCGCGCGCGTCCTGGAACTGCAAAAAGCGCACATCGGCGGGCGCCAGCTGCGTGCCTGCGACAAACGTGCCGCGCCCGTGCTCGCGGCTCAACACGCCCGCCCGCGCCAGGTGGCCCAGGGCCTTTTGCATGGTGCCCAGGCTTACGCCGTGGTCAAGGGCAAGCCTGGCCTCCGACGGCAGGCGGTGTCCTTCGCGCCAGCGGCTTGACGCGATGTGCGCGGTGATGCGGTCGGCGACCGCCTGCTGCTTGGTGGGAGCGCGGGCAGGCTTCAAATCGTGGCGCCGAAGCGGCTGATCGCCGTCTCGCGCTGGTCCAGCACTTCGCTGGTGGTGCGGGTGCCGGAGGCCACCGCCAGCGCGAATTCATACAGCTTGTCGCCGATCGGCGCGACGCTGGCGCCTTTTTCGAGGATGTCGGTGACATCGAAGTCGATGTTCTCCGGCATCTTGCGC
>JAYTDE010000880.1:0-3087 GCA_043736195.1 Burkholderiales bacterium
CGGCCCCAGAAACTCGTCAAGCGGCGGTGTCGCGTCGCTGAAGGTGCCAAATATCAGGCCGCCCTGGATCGCCACGCGCATGCGGTTGAGCCCGTGATCTTTTTTCTCGAAGCCGGGCGGCATGCCGCCCTTGCCGCCCACGCCGCGCTGAAAGGTCACGCCCTGCAGATCGCCTTCGAGGGTGTAGGTCCACAGGTGGTAGGGGCAGGTCAGGTGCGGGGCGTTGCCGCGCACTTCCGAGGTGAGCCTCGCACCACGATGGGCGCAGGAGTTTTCGAAGGCGTGCACCGTGCCTGCATTGTTGCGGGCCGCGATGACATGGGTTTCACCGACCCAGGTGGTGACGAAGTCGCCGGCCTTGGGCAGCTCGATTTCCATGCACAGGTAGTTCCAGACCGGCCCGCGGAAAATGCGCTGGTTCTCGCGACGATAGATGCCGTCATCGGTGAACACCGCATACGGCACGCGGGAAAAGTCGGTGCGTGGCCACTCGTGGTCGGCGTTCTCCGGCCCCTGGTTGCTCATGCGATTCCTGTCAGCGAAAAAATCGGTCGTACCGATACGGCCTCAGTCCACCTTCGCGCCGGAGATCTTGACCACCTGCTGCCATTTTTTGGTCTCGGCGGCGATAAATTGCCCCAGTTGGTCCGGCGTGCCGCCGATCGGCTCCGCACCCAGGCCCTTGAAGCGCTCGATCACTTCGGGTCGCTTGAGGATGCGGTCCACCTCAGCCGACATCCGGTTGATGACGGCCGCCGGCGTGCCGGCCGGCGCCACCAGCACAAACCACGACTCCGCCGCGTAGCCGGGCAGTACCGAGGCAATCGTCGGCACCTCGGGCAACTGCCCGTTGCGCTGCTCGCTGGTGACACCGAGTGCGATCAGTTTGCCTGATCGGATATGTGGAATCGCCGATGGCAGGTTGTCGATGGCCATCTCGATCTGCCCGGCGATCAGGTCGAGCAGCATCGGGCCGCTGCCGCGGTAGGGAATGTGGGTGACAAAGATGCCGGCGCGGCTCTTGAACAACTCGGTCGACAAATGGCCGGTCGAGCCGTTGCCCGGCGTGCCGTAGGACATGCCGCCGGGTCTAGCCTTGGCCTTGGTAACCAACTCGGCGATGGTTTTCACGCCGACACCCGGATGGACCATCAGCACATTGGGCACGCGTACGACGAACGACACCGGCAGCAGATCCTTGGCTGTGTCATAGGGCATTTTCAGATAGAGGAACTGGTTGATGGCCTGGGTGCCGGGCGTGCCCATCAGGAAGGTGTAGCCATCCGGCGCCGCCCTGGCCACCTCGGTGGCGCCGATGTTGCCGCCGGCGCCGGCGCGGTTGTCGACCACAAAGGGTTGCTTGAGCGCGAGAGTAAGCTGCTCGGCCACCAGGCGCGCGGTGATGTCGGTGGTGCCGCCGGCGGCGAACGGCACGACGATGCGCACCGGTTTGGCCGGCCATTCCTGCGCTGCCGCGAGCGGCGCGGCAAGAATGGCGAACGTGAAAAACAAAGCCTTGATCATGGACAGTGATTGCATCTGGTTTCCCCCACAGAGTTGCCCGCGAGCGAGGTGTCAACAGCGGGCGCAGCGATTGCGAGCCCTTGCAGTAACATTAAACCACCGAAAACAAAGGAGACTTTTTGATGTCGATCATCGATTCGCAAGTCCACGCCTACGAGGCGAACACGCCACGGCGCCCCTGGAGTACGGTGCCGAACTGGCCCGCTCACGTCACCGGTGACGAAATGGTGGCGGCAATGGACCGCGTCGGCGTCGACGGCGCGATCGCCATTTCCGCCTTTTCCCAGTATCGCTACGACGCCAGCTATGCGGTGGAAGTCCAGCGCGCACATCCCGGCCGCTTCGGCCTGGTCAAGCCGGTCGACCCGGAGAATGCCGCGGTGGCCGACGTGATCGCCGACTGGAAGCAAACCGCGGGCGCGGTCGGCATCCGCATCATGATGACCAGGGAATCGGGCCTGGCACCGGATCACGCGGGCCTGGACCGTATCCTGCGTGCGGCCATTCGACACGACTTCCCGGTCAACATCCTGTGCTGGGACAACCTCGATACCGGCACGGCGCTGATCGACCGCCACCCCGACACGCGCTTCATCATCGACCATCTGGCCATCCTGCAGCCGCGCACGCCGCCCGCGCCGGCCGAACCCTGGGCCGACCTGCCCAAGGTGCTGGCGCTGGCCAAACGCCCGAACGCGGTGATCAAGGTCAGCGGCGCCTGCACCCTGTCGCGCGAACCCTACCCCTTCAACGACATCTGGGACCCGCTGGCACGCGTCTTCGACGCCTGGGGTTTCGAGCGCTGCCTGTGGGGCACCGACTGGACCCGCGCCTTCGCGGTGGTGAATTACGAAGACGCCGTTACACCGTTCCGCCTGACCGATCGCGTGAGCGAGAGCGAACGGGCGATGCTGATGGGCGGTGCCTGTGCCAAGGCTTACCGCTGGGCGCCCACGAAAAGCTAGGGGATGCGCCGTACAATCGATCCACGCAGCAAATCCCGCTCGTCTACACGACCGGCTTTGAACGGAATGGCATGAACAGACGCGACACCGTACTTGCAATGATCGCGCTTGGGGCCTCGCCACTGACCTCGTTCGCGCAACAGCAGGCAAAAGTCTGGCGCATCGGCTTCCTCTCATCCTTGGCCGGCCCGAACGCAGCCACCGACGCCTTCCGCGACCAACTGCGCGTCCTGGGATACGTCGAGGGGCGCAATCTCGCATTCGACTACCGCTGGGCGGCGGGAGCCGAAGAGCGCCTGCCGGAAATGGCTGCCGAGTTGGTGCAACTCAAGGTCGATGTCATCGTGACCCATTTCGGTGCACCTCCTGCCGCAGCCAAGCGCGCGACCGCCACCATCCCGATCGTGACGGCGGCCACGGCCGATCCGGTCGGCCAGGGCTTAGTCGCGAGCCTTGCCCGTCCAGGTGGCAACGTCACCGGCATCAGCATGCTGTCGACCGACCTCACCGGCAAGCGGGTGCAGTTGCTGCGCGAGATCGCTCCCAAGACGACCCGGATCGCCGTTCTGGCCATGAAAGGCACGCCCGCCACCCCGCT
>JAYTDE010000881.1:0-3937 GCA_043736195.1 Burkholderiales bacterium
CGCCGTGAGCCGGCGGCAAAGAGTGACATGCCCCGATGATTGCATCGCCACCGCCCGCTGTCAACGCGCATGCCGGGCCGGGACCTTGGTGCAAGGCGGTGATCGCGCCGCCTTGCAGTCCCGCAACTGCCAGCATCAACCCAGATCGAGCGGCACGAAGATGCGCGCATTCTCGCGCTGTACCAGGAGCGCTACCTTGCGCCCGGCTTTCGCGGATGCCTCGCGCAGTTCATCGATGCTGGCAACCGACCGACCGTTGACGGCGATGATCACATCACCCGGCTGAATGCCGGCGCGCGCCGCCGCCCCCGTCACATCCTCGACTACGAGTCCGCCCGCGATACCTGCGGCGCGGCCCTCGCCGGCTTCGAGCGGCCGTACAGCAAGGCCCAGGCGGCCCTGCGCGGCTTCATCGCTCTTGGCGGCCACTTTCGGCTCCTGCATCTCGGCCACCGTGGCCTCCAGGGTTTTGGCGGCGCCGTTGCGCACCACCTCCAGCCGCGCCCTTGTGCCCGGCTTCATCTCGGCCACCAGCGCCAGCAAGTCGCTCGAGCGCTCGATCTCGCGACCATCGACCCTCAGGATCACGTCGCCGGACAAGAGCCCGGCCTTCTCCGCCGGCCCGCCTTTCTCGACTGCGCTCACCAGCGCCCCTTGCGGCTTTTTCAAACCGAAGGAATCGGCCAATCCCTGGTTGACTTCCTGAATCACCACACCGAGGCGACCGCGCGTGACCTTGCCATGCGCCACCAGTTGATCGCGCACACGCGCGGCGACATCGATCGGAATGGCGAACGACAAGCCCTGATAGCCACCGTTGGAAGAATAGATCTGCGAATTGATGCCGATCACCTCGCCCTTGAGATTGAACAGGGGCCCGCCGGAGTTGCCCGGATTGACCGCCACATCGGTCTGGATGAAGGGTACGTAACCTTCCAGCGCGCGCGACTTGGCACTCACGATGCCCGAGGTCGCGGTGTTCTCGAAGCCGAAGGGCGAACCGATCGCCAGCACCCATTCACCCACGCTCGTAGCCGCCGGATCCCCCAGCTTGACCACCGGCAAATTGGCGGCCTCGATCTTCAACACAGCCACATCCGAGCGCTTGTCCAGGCCCACCACGCGCGCCTTGAATTCGCGCCGGTCGGTCAGCTTGACCGTCACTTCCTGCGCACCATCGACCACGTGCGCGTTGGTGAGGATCACGCCGTCGCTTGCGACAATGAAGCCCGAGCCCTGTCCGCGCTGCACGCGCGGCCCCTGCGGCGCGCGCGGAAAGCCAGGCCCGAAGCGGCGCAGGAATTCGGACATCTGGTCGTCGGCACCATCGCTTTCGGCTGCGCGCACCTTGCCGCTGACGGCGATATTGACCACCGCCGGGCCGTAGGCGCGCACGATGCTGGCGAAATCGGGATAGGCAGACGGTGTCACCAGCGGCATCGCGGGCGCCAGCGCAGAGCTGACGGCCGGCGCGGCATGGGCCTGCGCCATTACCGGCGCATGGCTGCCGGCGTAGCCCACACCGAGTGCCGCGGCAAGCGCAATGGCGAGCAAACTGCGTTTAAAGGTGATGCTGGTCATGTGGCGCTCCTTCATGGATCCGGTTGAACGCGATGGCCGCATGCGGCCTGCGTGATGGATAAGCATGATCGCGCCGGTGCATTAAGCCAGACTTAAAACCGGCCGGCGAAGTTGTTTCAGGATGTTGCCGGATCCGGCGATGGACCTGATGGCCTGTCGCCACCGGACCGAACGGCCTCGCTCAGGCGAGGCGCGGAAAGCGCACCCGTACCCGCAGTCCGCCGCCCGGACGCTCATCAAGCAACACGCTTGCGCCGTGACTTTGCGCGATGCGCTTGACGATCGCCAGACCCAGGCCACTGCCGGTGCCGGTGCTGCCCGGCATGCGATAGAAGCGGTCGAACACCCGTTCCCGCTCGGCAGCCGGAATCCCCGGGCCGTTGTCGGCCACTTCGACGACAAAGGCGCCGTCCTCGGCATAGGTTTCGACATCGATGACGCCGCCTGCCGGCGTGTAGCGCAGCGCGTTATCGACCAGGTTGCCCAGCATGACCGCAAGCGCGGTGGCATCGCCCTCGAGCACCAGTGCCGCGGCGCGCTTGACACCGAGATCGATGCCCGCTTCAAGCGACAGCGGCGCGCGCGCCGCCACGATCTCGCGCGCAATGTCCGCCAGAACGCACGGCATTGTCGACAGCGGTGCAGCCGGATCCTGACGCGCCAGCATCAGCAACTGGTCGACCAAGTGCGCCGCGCGCGCCAGCCCGCTCGCGAGATCGGCCAGGGCCACGCGCCGCTCGTCGGCATCCTGCGCGCGGCCCACCAGTTGCACCTGCAGCTTGAGTGCCGCCAGCGGCGTACGCAGTTCATGCGCCGCGTCGGCGATGAACGCCCGCTGGCCCGCCAGGGCCTGCCCGAGACGCACCAGGAGGCCGTTGAGCGCATGCACCAGGCCACGCGCCTCTTGCGGCACACCGACCTCGGGCATCGGTTCGAGTGACTGCGCCGAGCGGGTCGCCACATCCGCGGCCAGCAGGTCGAGCGGCGCTAAGCCGTGGCGCACCGCGAACACAATGGCGATACCCAGCACCGGAAACAGGATCAGGAAGGGCAGGGTGGTGCGAAAGGCGACTGCGGCCGCCATTTCGCCGCGCGCGTGCATCGGCTGCGCGGCCTGCACCACATTGCTGCCAACCACCGCGCTGAACACGCGCCAGCGCCCCTGGCCGGTATTGACGGTGGAAAAACCCAGTTCGGCACGCTCCGGCAAGCGCGTTTGCGGGTGGGAGAAGTACAGGCTTGTGCCACTCTGGTCCCAGATGCGGATCACCGTGCCGTCTTCAAGGATCGCGGTTTCGTGGCCGACGATCGCCGGAAAGCTGCGGCCGGGCAGCGAAGCCACCACCTGCCGCAGGTGGTAGTCGAACAGTTCATTGGCATCCGCGCGCGCCTGCAGGTAGACGCCGACGGCACCGGCGAGCAAACCGACCGAGAGCGCGGCCAAGAGCCAAATCAGCAGCTTGCGGCGCATCGAGTTCATGCGCGTTCAAGCCTTGCTTCCCGCATGGGCAAGCAGGCGCCATCGCGGCAAGCCGCTGTGCGCCGTTTCATCGCGGACCTCCCAACATGTAACCGACCCCGCGCACGTTGCGGATGAAGTCCGCGCCCAGCTTCCTGCGCAGTCCATGAATGTAAACCTCGACGGTGTTGCTTTCGACCTCCTCGGCCCAGCCATACAGCTTTTCCTCAAGCTGGGCGCGCGACAGCACCGCCCCCGGCCGATCCAGAAAAGCCTCCAGCAGCGTAAGTTCGCGCGCCGACAGGCTGACCACGGCGCCATCGAACCGGACCTCGCGGCTGGCCGGATTGAATTCGAGCTTGCCGTGCCGCAGAAGCGGGTCAACGCGGCCGGCGCGGCGCCTGTGCAAAGCGCGAATGCGCGCCGCCAGTTCGTCCAGGTCAAACGGTTTCACCACATAATCGTCGGCGCCGGCGTCAAGCCCGGCGACGCGATCCGGTACGGCATCGCGCGCGGTGACCACCAGCACGGGAAGATCGCTACCGCGCGCGCGCAGGCTTTTCAGCACCGCCAGGCCGTTCTTTTTCGGCAGGCCCAAGTCGAGCAGCATCAGGTCGTAAACACCTTGCCCAAGCGCCAACTCGGCGGCTTCGCCGTCGGTCACCCAATCGACCGCGAAGCCGTCCTGGCGCAGGCCCTTGCGGACACTCGCGCCGATCATCGCATCGTCTTCCACCAGAAGCAGTCGCATTTCGGGAACTCGCGATTCGTCGGTTGCGGTGCTGACAGTGCGCTACGCCAAATTCACCTCGACAGCGCGCCCGACATCCCGTACAAAAAGACATCCTGCTCCGGCAAACTTAAACGCGCCTTAAGTGCCTTGAAAACGCATGCGGG
>JAYTDE010000882.1:0-4417 GCA_043736195.1 Burkholderiales bacterium
CGCGCAAATGGGCAAGGCGCAGCCCGTGGCCGGCACCCGTCCGCCGAAAGTGGCAAGCGTGGCGCTTGAGAGAAAGCGCTAGCCGAGTCGCAACACATAGGCCGAAAACGGCCGCGTGTCGGAGGTGGGCGCTGCCACCCAACGCAGCGCCATTTACCTTGTCTCGCAAGCGATCGAACCACGGCGGTCGCATGGTTCACACCACCAAAGGCCGGCACAGCGCGCAAGTTGGCCCTGATTCTTGCGCTAAATGTGAACAAAGTCACATAACAGACAGGTTTCAGGCGTATTCCTCAATACTTGCTGCAATAGTCATGTGCTACAAGTATCGGTCCTAGCGACTTCAAGCGACTTCCTGCTTGCCTGTGCCATTCGCGCCTGGACAAACGAGGCGCAGGCAGACCCGAACCCGATGAGCCAAACCGATTTTCCGCCAAGCTCCGAATTCGCCGCCGAACATGGCACGGAGACCTCCGAATTGCTGGCGCGTTCCCATCGCCTTGAGAGCCTGCTGGCGCAAACCAGCAAGAGTCTGCGTTCGCTCGAACAGCAACTCTCGTCATCCGAATCGATCGCCTCGTTCGGACATTTCAAGATCGACCATCAGGATCGTTTCCTGCTTTCACGCTCGGCGCGCGCGCTCCTGGGCGTGGAGTTGACAACGGCGCACCTCGACCAGGCCCTGGCCTGCGCCAGCAGTGCCGATTGCGATCGCATCGGCGACGCGATTCGCCGACTGGCCGAGACCGGCGAACAGGTGGATGAGGAAATCGCGGTCGAAACCCCGGCTTTCGGGACACGCTGGCTGCGCATCGTGGTGCGCAACACGCAGGACGGCAATGCGCTGGATCTGTATGGCCTGATCATCGACACCACCGAAGCGCGCCGCGACGCGACGCGTCGCGACATCGCCATCAAGGTCAGCGAAGCGCTGCTGCAGGATGTCGATTCACAAGCGGCTTACGAATGGGTATTGCAAAGCGTCTGTGTCGGTCTGGGCTGGGACATCGGGTCGTGCTGGCTGACCAGCGCCGGCGGCGAGCGCATGCGTTGCCTGGCGGTCTGGTCGCGCCCCGACCCGGTACTTGACGCCGTGGCGGGCATGATGCGTGGTCGCGAGGTCGGCGCCGGCGAGGGCATGGTCGGCGCCGTACTGGCCAGCCGCCAAGCCACCTGGGCGGAGAATGTCGGGCAGGACACGCGCTTCGCCGAGCGCGCGGCCGCGGCCGGCGCCGGCATCCGCGCCGCCTATACCTTCCCGATTCTGCTGGGCGGCACGCAATGCGCCGGCGTGTTGCAGTTCCTGAGCCGCAGCCCGCGTCGTTTCGACGCGCAATTGCCGGGTTTGAGCGAGCTGATCGGTGCGCTGCTGGCACAGCGGGTACGGCGTGAATCCTGGATCGCGCGCTTGCGCGAGGTCGCCGAACGCGATGCCCTGACCGGTTTGATGAGCCGCTACGCACTGCTCGAGCGTATCGGCGCACAGATCACGGACGCCCCGCAAGCGAGCTTCGCGGTCTGCGTGTTCGACCTCAACCGTTTTCGGCTGATCAACCATGCGCTCGGCCACAGCGCCGGGGATCTGGTCCTGCGCACCATGGCCAAGCGGGTACAGGCGAGCCTGCCGGACGATGCCGCTCTGGCACGCCTGTCAGGCGACGAATTCGCGTTCATGATGTGCGGCAGCCCGCAGGACCTGACCCGAGCGGAGGACAAGATCTGCGCCGCCATCGCCGCGCCGCTGTCGATCGACGGCTATGAATTCAGTCTCACCGCAAGCCTCGGGAACGCGACGTTCCCGCGCGACGGCCGCATGGTCGAAACCCTTCTGCGCGAGGCCGATACCCGGCGCCATCGCGCCAAACGACTGGCGCGCGGCACGCCGTCGGTGCCGCGCCGCGGCGCCGATCACGATTCCCTGGGGGAGATCGTCACCGAACATGAATTGCGGCAGGCCATCGAGCACGGCGAACTGCGTGTCCACTACCAGCCGATCATGCACCTGGGTCAGGCAAAGCTGGCGGGTGCCGAAGCCCTGATCCGCTGGCTGCATCCGGTGCGCGGCCTGCTCGCACCGGCCAGCTTTTTAGGCATCGCCGAGGAAGCTGGCCTGACGCGCGCGATCAGCCGGGCGGTGCTCGGTCAGGTCACGCGCGACCTGGCGGGAGCGCACGAAATCTTCAAAGCGGAGTTTCGGGTCAACATCAACCTCTCGGCACTCGACTTTCGCGACCTCAAGCTGTTCAAGGAGCTGGGTGTCCTGCTGCGCGAGGCCGGCATGGCGCCACAGCGCTATCGCTTCGAGGTCACCGAGGGCATGCTGATGGAAGACGTGGACACGGCCGAGCGCGTGGTCGGACTTTTGGCGGATTACGGTGTCGAATTCGCGATCGACGACTTCGGCACCGGCTACTCGTCGCTGGCGCAGTTGTCACGGCTGCCGGTGCATGAGCTGAAAATCGATCATAGCTTCACCCAGAGCATCGACACCAGACGCGGCAAGACCGTGGTGCGCGCGGTGCTCGACCTGGCGGCGCGACTCGAAATGCCGGTCACCGCCGAAGGCATCGAGACCCGTACCCAGGCCCTGGCACTGACCGCCTATGGCTGCAACAAGGGGCAAGGCTTCCTCTACGGCCGCGCCATGCCGTTCGCCGCACTGCTGGACTTTGCGCGCGGCGCCGGCAGCGAGCCGCCTGGCGTGACCTGAAAGCCTGTCGCTCCGGCCGGCGGCATGGCCAGCGCCATGTGCCACGACGGATTGCGTATGCTGCGGGTTTTCGAGTCGACATCCGATGGCAGTTACCAACCTCGCGCCGCACGGCTTGACACGCTTGCCGCCGCAGCTCGACGTGCCTCATGCGCGCCGGCTCTCCGCGCTGGTGATTTTGGTCGTCGCCTGCGGCCTGTGGATTGATCGCAGCTTCGGGTTTCCGGGCCAGATGGCTGTGAGCCTCGTGGTCTGGACCATCACCAGCGCGCTGTGCGTCAAGTTGCCGTACGCGATCGGCCGGCGCCTCCTGGCCTGCGTGTGGATTTCCGGGCTCGGTGAAATCATCGCGTCGCTGGCATGGGGCCTGTACGACTACCAGTTCGGCAACGTGCCCCTGTTCGTGCCACCGGGACATGCCCTGCTCTATCTGCTGGGATTGATCCTGGCACGCTCGCTGGATGACCGCATCGCACTGCTGGTGCCGCTGGCCGCCGCGCCGGTGGTACTGTTTTTGGCATGGAGCGGTCAGGATTGGCTGAGCGTGCCGCTGTTCGCACTATTCGCCCTGTTCGTCATGCTCGGTCGGCACCGGCGCCTGTACGCCATCATGTTCATGCTGGCCCTGCTGCTGGAGCTGTACGGCACGGCGCTGGGCAACTGGGTCTGGCGTCCGATCGTGCCCGGCACCGGTCTTGCGACCCTCAATCCGCCGCTGGCCGCCGGTGTGTTCTATTGCGCCCTGGACTGGCTGGTCAATCGCTTCACCGATGTGCTCGGGCGGCGCGCGCCGACGCCGGATTCGGCCGCACCCGCCCGACCATAGAGCCCGTGTGCGGCGGGTTCCTGCTAACCTGTGGACCGGGTCGTGGCAATCCTCATTCAGGTGCGCGCCCCGCCCGCGCGACCGGCGCCACGTGCCGGTCAAGTCAGCGCAGACATGGCGCCGAACAATGGAGGCACGGCGATGAAGGAAGGAAATTTCACCCGGCTGCAACTGCCGCGTCGCGCGGTGGCGCTGGTGCTGGCCGGCGGCCGCGGCACCCGCCTGAAGGATCTGACGGCGCGCCGCGCCAAGCCGGCCGTCTATTTCGGCGGAAAGTTCCGCATCATCGATTTCGCGCTCTCCAATTGCATCAATTCGGGGATCCGGCGCATCGGGGTGATCACCCAGTACAAGTCGCACAGCCTGTTGCGACACCTGCAGAAGGGCTGGAGCTTCCAGCGCTGGGAGTCCAACGAATTCGTCGAACTGCTGCCGGCGCAGCAACGCACCGACGATGAATCCTGGTATCGCGGCACCGCCGACGCGGTCTACCAGAACATCGACATCGTGCGCGATCACAAGTCGGACTACATCGTGGTGTTAGCCGGCGATCATGTCTACAAGATGGATTACGCGCGCATGCTGCAGTTCCATGTCGATCGTGGCGCGCAAGTCACCGTGGGGTGCATTGAAGTTGCGCGCGACGAAGCCTCGGCGTTCGGCGTGATGGCGGTCGATGCCTCCGACCAGATCGTCGATTTCGTCGAAAAGCCGGCCAATCCGCCGGCCATGCCGGGCAAGCCCGAGCGCTCGCTGGCCAGCATGGGCATCTACATCTTCAACACCGGTTTCCTGTTCGAGATGCTAGAGCGCGACATCCAGAACCCGGCATCGAGCCATGATTTCGGTCGCGACATCATTCCCGAAACGGTGCGCATGGG
>JAYTDE010000883.1:0-3526 GCA_043736195.1 Burkholderiales bacterium
CGGGCGCAAGTGCCGCAGCCGGTCCACGGGAATACCAGCCGGTCCTGACCGACCGGCACCGGTCCGGCATCCGGACCGGCGGAAAGCACCGTGCCATAGGGCTCATGACCCATGGTGATCGGCGGCTTCATGCCGCGGTCGCTCATGTGGAATTTCTTGCCGCCACCCATGTCGAAATAACCGTCGCGAATGTGCACGTCGCTATGGCACACACCGCAGTACTTGAGCTTGACCAGCACTTCGGTTCCTTGCGGCGCCGGGGTCTCGCGGATCGCCTTTTGCAGAGGTTTGCCCCATTCGGTGACGTCGTAGCTTTGCATTTCGCTTCCTTGTGAATTTGGTGTCAAGGATGCGAATCTACCATCGTGGCCGCGCCAGCAGGAGCGCGAGCGGCGCGCACGCGCAATGGCGTGCATTCACCAGGGCAAAAAGCCGTGCGGCACGGCGTCTCGCTGCATGGCCTGGTGTGGCGCGCAAGAACCTCCATATCGGGCTCGTTGGTAAACGCGGCGCTCGCCTCGGACTGCCCTGCAACCGATGACGAGTTCGCTTGAACCACGGCAATGCGTGCCCCATGTTCAGTGTAAGCAAAAAGTCCCGAACCATGAGGCGGAGGAAGCACGTGCCGGCAGGACAAACCCGCATCGCAAACAAGGCCATGCAAATTCTTGTAAATGCGCTGTTGATGCGCCGCCGCTTAAGCGATTGGCGGGCGCAAAATTCGCATTTCACCCATTCCTGCGCACCATTCGCACGGCGGCTTTGTATACAATGGCGCCCAGCATTATTAAGAGACAACCAACGCTCCGCCGCGGTGCGTCGTAACAGGAGGAATTTCACGTTGAAGCCGACCGATATTGGCCACCCCGACTACTTCCACAAAGTCGTCGATTGCCAATGGGCATGCCCTGCCCACACGCCTGTTCCCGAATACATCCGCCTGATCGCCGACGGTCGATATTCCGATGCCTACATGGTCAACTGGCAGTCGAACGTGTTCCCGGGCGTGCTCGGACGCACCTGCGACCGCCCCTGCGAACCTGCCTGCCGCCGCAGCCGCGTCGAAGACGGCGAATCCAAGGAACCCGTGGCGATCTGCCGCTTGAAGCGAGTGGCTGCCGATTACAAGGACGACGTCTCGCACCGCATGCCGAAGGTGCCCGAGAAAAAGAACGGCAAGCGCATCGCCTGTGTCGGTGCCGGCCCGGCCTCGCTCACGGTGGCGCGCGACCTGGCGCCGCTGGGTTATGAAATGACGATTTTCGACGGCGAGAAAAAGGCCGGTGGTTTCATCCGCAGCCAGATTCCGAAGTTCCGCCTGCCCGAATCTGTAATCGACGAGGAAACCGGCTACATCCTTGACATGGGTGTGGACTTCCGTTCCGGTGTGCGTATCGACAGTCTCAAGGACCTGTTGGGCCAGGGCTATGACGCGGTGTTCGTGGGTTCTGGTGCGCCGCGCGGCCGCGATCTCGATCTGCCGGGGCGCCGGGAAGCGGCGAAAAACATTCACATCGGCATTGACTGGCTCTCCAGTGTGTCGTTCGAGCATATCGACAAGATCGGCCGTCGCGTCATCGTGCTGGGTGGCGGCAATACCGCGATGGACTGCTGCCGTTCCTCACGCCGCTTGGGCGGCGAGGATGTCAAGGTGATCGTGCGCTCCGGCTTCGACGAAATGAAAGCCAGCCCGTGGGAAAAGGAAGACGCGATTCACGAAGGCATTCCGATCATCAATTATCTGGTGCCCAAGGAATTCAGGCATGACAACGGCCGCCTGACCGGCATGGTGTTCGAGAAAGTCAAGGCGGTGTATGACGAGCGCGGCCGCCGTTCACTTGTTGCCTCCGGCGAGCCGGATCAGCATTTCGAGTGCGATGATGTGCTGGTGGCGGTCGGGCAGGAGAATGCGTTTCCGTGGATGGAGCGCGACATCGGCCTGGAATTCGACAAATGGGGCATGCCGGTGGTCGACCAGGTCACGATGCAGTCGAGTATCCCCAAGGTGTTTTTCGGCGGCGACGCGGCTTTCGGCCCGAAGAACATCATCTGGGCGGTGGCGCACGGCCATGAAGCCGCGGTGTCGATCGACCGCTTCTGCAACGGTGAAGACGTGGGCACACGGCCGCCGCCGATGACCAATCTGATGAGCCAGAAAATGGGCATCCACGAATGGAGTTACGACAACGATGTGTCGAACGACATTCGCTACAAGGTGCCCTTGAAGGACATCAACATCGCGCTCAAGAACATCAAAGTCGAAGTCGAACTGGGTTTTGATCCGCAGATGGCCTGGAAGGAGGCGCAGCGCTGCCTCAACTGCGACGTGCAGACCGTGTTCTCGGCCGGCCAGTGCATCGAATGCGATGCCTGTGTCGATATCTGTCCGATGGACTGCATCACCTTCACCGCCGATGGTGAGGAAGCCGATCTGCGTGGCAGGCTGACCGCGCCGGCGCTCAACCTGGCGCAGGACCTGTACATCGCAAGCGGTCTCAAGACCGGGCGCATCATGGCCAAGGACGAAGACGTCTGCCTGCACTGCGGCCTGTGCGCCGAGCGCTGCCCGACCGGTGCCTGGGACATGCAAAAGTTCCTGCTCGACACCACCAAGGCGGGACCTGGCTGCCGCGATCGGACCGGCCCCTCGCAACCGCTGAAGCGGGCCGCTTAAGGATCCATGGCCGTCATGAAAAAGATCTCCGCAGTCAACGATTTCGTCATCAAGTTCGCCAACGTCAACGGCTCGGGCTCAGCCTCGGCCAACGAACTGTTTGCGCGCTCCATCCTGCGCATGGGCGTGCCGGTGTCGCCGCGCAATATCTTCCCTTCGAACATCCAGGGGCTGCCGACCTGGTACGAGGTGCGGGTAAGCGAAAAGGGTTATCTCGGCCGGCGCGGCGGCTGCGACCTGATGGTGGCGATGAACCCGCAGACCTGGGATGCGGATGTCAAGGAAATCGAGCCCGGCGGCTACCTGTTCTACGACAGCACGCGGCCGATGCCCAAATCAAAGTTCCGTGAAGACATCAATGTGCTGGGCATGCCCTTGACGCAGATCACCAACGAGGCATACACCGACGTTCGGCAACGCCAGCTGTTCAAGAACATCATTTACGTGGGCGCGCTGTCGGCGCTCCTCGACATGGAGTCCGACGCCATCGGGCAACTGATCGGTGAACAGTATCGCGGCAAGGAGGCGCTCTTAAAGCCCAATCTGCACGCACTGCAAATAGGGCGGGACTACGCGATCGCGCATCTCGATTGCGCCGGCGTGGGCTTGAAGGTCAAGCGCGCCGACAACGTTGGCAAGCGAATTTTCATCGAGGGCAACAACGCCGCTGCGCTGGGCGCGGTATATGGCGGCGCCACGGTGTGCGCCTGGTACCCGATCACGCCCTCGTCCTCGGTGGCCGAGGCCTTCGAAAAGCATTGCCGCAAGTTCCGCGTTGATGCGGAGACCGGCAAGAATCGCTTCGCGATCGTGCAGGCGGAGGATGAACTGGCCTCGATCGGCATGGTCATC
>JAYTDE010000884.1:0-3574 GCA_043736195.1 Burkholderiales bacterium
GCTGCGTTGCGCGCAGGATCAATCTGTTTCGGTCCAGGGTTCAAGATCGCCTCGCTACAAAGGGCTTGCTGGTTGCGACGCCAGCGACACCTACGCGATGTCCTTGCGCCTGTTTGTTAAACATTGCAACCGCCATGCCAAACGCATGGTCCCGTTAGAATCAACGACTTATATTGGTCTCGGTGCCAGGCATGGCGACCGGCTGTTGGCATTTGCCTACACCTTTCCGGACTTGCTCGTACAAGCCTTTGAAAACATTGCGATTTGGCCTGTTGGCGATGGCGAACAGTTGCGCGCCAGCTTGCCAGGTCCGAGCGACGACGCAGCAGGCGAAGAACAGGTATGCGAAGTCTGCATGCCTCATGAGGCGTGCTGCAATGCCGCAGGCGTTTCGCTACACTCCTTGGTCAGTTTTCGGACCAACCTGCACGCGCCTGCGGCGATACTACGCAGGGGCAACACATACTAAGAGGAAGGGAGCAGACCTTGCACCGCGAGCCTGCATTGGCCGGCGCAGTCGAGGGCGCGGGCGCAACCAGGCACCTGGGCCGATCCGCCTTGCGCCTGGAGGATGCCGCGCTGCTCGCCGGGCGCGGCGCCTTCGCCGACGACCTGGGCGTCAAGCCCGGCACGCTGCACGCCGCCATCCTGCGCTCACCGCATGCGCATGCCGAATTGCTGGGCATCGACACGGCTGCGGCACTCGCCATGCCGGGCGTGCGTGCTGTGCTGACCGGCGCGGATGTGCAACGCTGGTCGCAGCCTTTCGTGGTCGGCGTCAAGCAGCCGATGCAGCACTGGGCGCTGGCGATCGACCGCGTGCGTTATGTGGGCGAGCCGATCGCGGTGGTGGTGGCCGAAGACCGTTACCTGGCTGAAGATGCCGTCGACCTGATTCGCGCCGAGTATGCGTCGCTGCCGGCTGTGATCGGCATCGAGCGCGCGCTCGACCTTGCCAGCCCGATATTGCATGCCGCGGTTGGCAGCAACGTGGTGTCCGACCGCGCGTTTCGCTATGGCGACCCGGAGTCAGCGTTTGCACAGGCCGCGCGGCATATTGGCATCACGGTGACTTACCCGCGCAATTCCTGCACGCCGATCGAGTGCGGTGTGGTGATCGCCGAATATTCGGCGTTTGATGAAAGCTACGACGCGACTTCCAATTTCATGGGGCCATTCTCGCTGCACGCGGTGATGGCGATGGCGCTCAAGGTGCCGGGCAACAAACTGCGCCATCGCGTGCCGCGCGACTCGGGCGGCAGTTTTGGCGTCAAGCAGTCGGTGTTTCCGGCGCTGGTGCTGATGTGCCTGGCGTCGCGCAAGGCGGGGGCGCCGGTCAAGTGGGTCGAGGATCGGCTGGAACATCTGACCGCGGCCACCTCGGCCACCGCGCGCCTGACCACCATCGAGGCCGCGGTCAGCGCCGACGGGCGCATCGAGGCCTTGCGTTACGACCAGGTCGACGAAGTCGGCGGCTATCTGCGCGCGCCGGAACCAGCCACCTTCTACCGCATGCACGGTTGCCTGACCGGTGCCTACGACATCGCCCATCTGGCGGTGCGCAACCGGGTGGTGGTCAGCAACAAGACGCCCACCGGACTGGTGCGCGGTTTCGGTGGGCCGCAGGTGTATTTCGCGCTCGAACGATTGCTCGATCGCATCGCCGTCGAACTCGGTATCGATGGGTTCGAACTGCGGCGCCGCAACTTCGTGCGCCGCGAGCAGTTTCCCTACCGCGCCGCCGCCGGAGCGCTGCTCGACTCGGGCGACTACGCGCGGGTGATGGATCTGGCGATTGCCGAGGCTGCTCGTGCCGGCCTCGCACAGCGCCAGGCCGAAGCGCGTGCCGCCGGCAAGCTCTACGGCATCGGCTGCGCGGCCATTGTCGAGCCATCGATTTCCAACATGGGCTACATCAGCACCGTGCTGACACCCGAGCAGCGCGCCCGTGCGGGGCCGAAGAACGGCGCCATCACCTGCGCCACGGTGGCTATCGATCTGTTGGGCGGAATCAATGTGAGCATCGCTTCGGCGCCGGCCGGGCAGGGCCACATGACGGTGTGTGCGCAGGTGGTGGCCGATGTGTTCGGCTTGGCGCCAGCGCAGGTCGTGGTCAATGTCGAGTTCGATAGCGCCAAGGATGCCTGGTCGGTGGCGGAGGGCAACTACAGCAGCCGCTTCGCCGGCGCGGTTGCAGGAACGGTGCATCTGGCGGCCATGCGCTTGCGCGACAAGCTGGCACTGATCGCCGCTGCGCAGTTCGGCTGTGCCGCAAGCGCCGTGCGTTTTGCCGACGGCAAGATATTCGATGCCGCCCAACCGGAACTGGGCCAGCCATTCACCCGGCTTGCCGCTGGGCCGCATTGGGCGCCCGCGCTGTTGCCGGCTGATGCAAGCCTGGGTCTGCGCGAAACGGCGTTCTGGAGCGCGCCCACTCTCGCCGCACCTGACCCGCAGGATCGCGTCAACACCTCGGCGGCCTACGGTTTCGTGTTCGATATCTGCGGCCTGGAAGTCGACCCCGCCTCGGGCGCGGTCAGGGTCGATCGCTACATCACCGCGCACGATGCCGGCACCCTGCTCAATCCGGCATTGGCCGACGGCCAGATTCGCGGCGCCTTCGCGCAAGGCCTGGGCGCGGCGCTGTACGAAGAGTTTCGCTATGGCGAAGATGGCGGCTTTCAGTCAGGCAGCCTGGCCGACTACCTGATGCCTACCGCCTGCGAAGTGCCAGACCCGCTGATCGTGCATCTCGAAACGCCCTCGCCATTCACCCCGCTCGGCGCCAAGGGCCTGGGTGAGGGCAACAACATGAGTACGCCGGTGGCGATCGCCAATGCGTTTGCCGCTGCGCTGCGGCCGCTGGCGGCGCGGGCCGCCAAGGAGATCGACATTCGCCTGCCGCTGACCCCGTCTCGCGTGCTGGCGCTATTGGGCGCAGACGAGCCGCCGGCGCCGCCGGGTTTGGTGGGTGCGGATGCGGCTCGCGCGGCTGGTGGCGTCCGCACTGCGACAAGCGGGCTCTCGCTGCACGCCGCAGGCAGCATCGAGATCGCCGCAGCGCCGGAAAAGGTGTTCGCGATCCTGCTCGATCCGGCAGCCCTGGCGCGCGTGATCCCGGGTTGCCATACACTCGAAGCCTCCGGTCCCCATCAGTATCGGGCCGATGTGACTGTGGGCGTCGGCCTGGTGCGGGCACGCTACACCGCGCGCATCGATCTGACCGAGATCGACGCACCGCGCAGCCTGCGCCTGGCCGGCAGCGGCCAGTCGAGCCTGGGGTCCGCCGCCGGCGACGGCACGGTGCGGCTTGAACCGAGCGCCATCGGCACACGTCTCACCTACAACTACCAGGCCCAGGTCGGCGGCAAGGTGGCCGCGGTCGGCAGTCGCATGCTGGAAGGCGCGGCGCGCATCATCGTGGCGCAGTTGTTCGAAGCGCTTGGCCGGCAGGCGACAGGTATGCCGGCGCTCAACTGGTGGCAGCGACTTCTCAAGCGCTGGGGCGCCCGATGAAGCCGCCACGTTTCGACTATGCGCGCGCCGACCATCCGCAGGCCGCCGTCGAACTCCT
>JAYTDE010000885.1:0-4561 GCA_043736195.1 Burkholderiales bacterium
GGGTTCTTGGTGTCAAGAATGCGCAAGGGGTTTGAATGAAGGCGGCGCCGCGCGTCCTCATCCATAGTGCCGGAATGCCGCTCGAAGTATTCGATCAACGCCGCGCGGTGGGATTGCCGCTCCGCCGCGCTTCCGAGAGTATTGATCTCAAGGCGTACCTCGCGCAGTCCCAGATCGTTCCACAATCGCTTGAGCATGATGATCAGCTCGGCGTCGACATCCGGCCCGCCAAACCCAAGCGCCTCGACGTCGACCTGGTGAAACTGGCGGAAACGGCCACGCTGCGGGCGTTCGTGACGGAACACCGGGCCAACTGAAAACACCCGCTGCGGTCCGTTGTAGAGCAAATTGTGCTCTACCGCCGCACGCACGAGACCTGCGGTGAACTCAGGACGCATGGTCAGTTCATCGCCATTGAGGCGGTCGGTGAAGCTGAACATCTCCTTTTCGACTATGTCGGTGACCTCGCCGATACCTCGCCGGAACAAGGATGTCTGCTCCAGAACCGGCGTACGCATGTTGCGATAACCGTAGCTGTCCAGCCAGGCGAAGAGATGACGTTCTAGCGCCTGCCACACGACCCCGTCATCCGGCAAAATGTCGTTCATACCCTTGACACCCGCCAGATTCTGTAACGGCATCTGCTGTTTTTCCTTCATTGGAACCCGGTGGCTAGGTTGATTGGAGCACCGAAACGCCGTTTGACGTATGCGTCGACGATCGCCTGGAACTCCGAGGCGATCGCCTCGCCCTTAAGAGTGACCGTACGCTGGCCATCCACGTACACCGGCGCAACCGGGGTCTCGCCGGTGCCGGGCAGGCTGATGCCAATATCGGCATGTTTGGATTCGCCCGGCCCGTTAACCACACACCCCATCACTGCCACGCGCATGGTTTCGACGCCGGGATAGTGCAGTTTCCAGGTGGGCATCTGCCGACGAAGATAGGCTTGTATATCCGAAGCAAGCGACTGGAATACGGTGCTGGTGGTGCGCCCACAACCTGGGCAGGCGATCACCATCGGCGCAAACGAGCGAATACCCATGGTCTGCAGGATTTCCTGCGCCACCACGACTTCACGCGAGCGATCGCCACCCGGCTCGGGCGTCAGGGAGATGCGGATAGTGTCGCCAATACCTTCTTGCAACAGCACCGCGAGCGCGACACTTGATGCAACGATGCCTTTTGAGCCCATGCCGGCTTCGGTAAGGCCCAAGTGCAGCGGATAGTCGGTTCGTCGCGCCAGGTCGCGGTATACCTTGATCAGATCCTGCACGCCGCTGACCTTGCATGAAAGGACGATACAGTCGCCGCCCAAGCCGATCTGCTCGGCGCGTGCGGCGCTCTCGAGTGCCGATACGATCAGCGCCTCGCGCAATACTTCTTCCGCTGCCGCAGGCACGGCGCGGCGCGCGTTCTCGTCCATCAGGCGTGTTGCAAGCGCATGGTCGAGGCTCCCCCAGTTGACGCCGATCCTGACCGGCTTTGCGTACCGGCACGCGGTTTCGATCATGCTGGCGAAGTTGTCGTCATGCCGCGCGCCCTTGCCGACATTGCCTGGATTGATCCGGTACTTTGCCAATGCCTCGGCACAGGCCGGATGCTCGGCCAACAGCTTGTGCCCATTGAAGTGAAAATCCCCTACCAATGGAACATCGATCCCCATCCGATCAAGCTGGTCGCGAATCGCCGGTACCGCGGCCGCCGCTTCCGCCGTATTGACCGTGATGCGTACCACCTCGGAACCGGCGCGCGCCAACTCCTTGACCTGGATCGCGGTTGCGATCGCATCAGCGGTATCAGTATTGGTCATCGCCTGCACCATCACCGGTGCGCCACTACCCACGATGATCGTGCGCGCCCCCTGGCGTATCCGCACCTGCCGTGTAGGGCGACGCGTGAGCCCGCCAGATTGATCGCCCACCGCCATCCTATTTGAGCTGGAGGCGCGCAACCGAGACCTTGATGTAAGGACTCAAATCGATTTCTGCGCCTCGGTAAAACAGCTTCACATCGCGCGCATTGCCGACCACCAGGTCGAACGGCGCCTGGCCCTCCGCCCATTGCTCGGTTCCACCAAGGTTGTTGCGCGAGAAGATGACCCGGCCACCGGCTTCACGAATTTCGGTCCACGACTCACCGCCAAACACGAGCCTGAGCTTGCCCTGTCCGCCGATCACGGTTACGGCCGGCGTCTCGGCCGCTGCAGATTGGCGCACCGGTTCCGCCGCCAAGGCATGGGATTGCAAAGTACCAGATCGTGCGATCCCGGCTTGCGGATCTGCGATAACCAGCGGCAGGGGCGTCACGTTCGGACTTTCAGCCGGGCTTACAGCGGTTGGGTTCTGGCTGTTCGCGCCTGTGACCGGTGCCGGCACTTGTTGCGTCTGCGTCGGCTCCCTGGCTGCCGGAACCGGCAACAGGTCCGCGGGCGCCTGCCAGTGATATATCGAGTAGCCGCCAATGCCGGCGATCACCAGCAAAATTGCCAATAGCCAAGGCAATGCCGATGTGTACGAGGACTGGGACGCCGGGAACCTGGCCCGCGTGGAGCTGACGCTTTGCAATTGCACCGTAATCGGACCGCCGTCCTGTTCGGCGGCTCGCTCCAGGAGGGGGACAAGTGCACTCGCATCCATGCCGAGGAGCTTGGCGTAGCCGCGCACGAAACCACGCACAAACGGCAATCCCGGCAAGGTCTTGAAATCATCGGCTTCAACTGCCTCGATCTGCCGTGGAGCGTACTTGAGGCGTTGGGCGACGTCGCCGATGGACATGCCCAGCCGTTCGCGCTCGGCCTTAAGTCTGGCACCCACGGTCGGCGCAAGCGTGACCGCAGGCGCCAAATCGACGTCAGCGTCCTCGCATGCAGTAGCGCCCACCGGCAACAGGCCGGCATCGTGGCTCATTCAAACTTTCCTTGTTGAAGCAACAGGAACTCTTCGGAATTCGCATAGCGCCGCCGCAACTGTGCGGCAAAGCTGGCTTCGGCAACGCGGTCGCCGGCTTTGCGTTCAATGCGCAGGGCAAGCCACAAGGACTCCGCCGAAGGATCGTAATTCTTGTTGATACGATCGACGTGTGCGCGTGCCTTGTCAAATTCACCGCGTCGGTAAAAGATATCCCCCAGCCGGAGGTTGGCGCTGGCGTTCAACGGGTCAAGGCTAACGGCCTTGCGGAAGAAATCCTCCGCTGCCGGCTCGTTGCCCATCCGCTGGGAGCAGATGCCGGCGTTCAGATAAGGTTTGTCGGGACTTGCATAAAGCGGGTTTTTGAGTGCCTGCATGAAGCGTTCGATGGATTCGCGTTCACGTTTGGTCTGGCACAGAAACCATCCATAATTGTTAAGCGCATCGGAATCATTGGGCAGGATCGACAAGGCCTTCCTGAACGCCTCGTCGGCTTTCACGTTCTCGCCTAAATCCATGTTGATCAGCCCGAGCACATTGAACGCGGTACCGTAATTCGGGTCGGCCGCGAGTGCGGCCTTGATTTCCTCCAGCGCGACAGACAATTGACCACGCTGAAAGTAGTTGAAAGCCAACTCGGTACGCAGGCGCGCCGTTTCCAGCCGATCGCCCGCTGGCACCTGCTGTGCACGTAGTGCCACTTCTGCGCTGGTACCACGAGGAGTGGTGCCCGCCTGCCCGCCGCCTGGCATCATCGAATCATTGGAGCCGCCAGTGGCCTGGCACCCAGCCAGAAAAATTGAAAAGGCGCCCAGCAGCACCCCGGCGGCAGGATTTACATTAAGCTTGGTCGTCACGCTCGCCTCCGATTACGCGATGAAGCTTTGACTGGCATCGACCGGGTTGGTTCGGTTGACTATCCTGATCAATCGACGGGTGCGATCCCGCACCTCTCCGGCAAGTTGGCCGCAGGCAGCATCGATATCGTCACCGCGGGTCTTGCGCGTCGTCACTACCAGTCCGGCATGTGAAAGCACTGCCGCGAACGCACGGATCCGCTCCGGTGACGAGCGGCGCAGAGCAATCGCGCCCCCCGACACGGAAAACGGATTGAACGGGATCAGATTGAACTTGCACGGCACCTCGCGCGTGAGTGCGACCAATTCCCGCGCCTGCGCCGGCGAGTCATTAACCCCGTCAAGCATGATGTACTCGAAGGTGACAAAGTCGCGCGGTGCATAAGGCACATAGCGCCGGCAAGCGGCCATCAGTTCGCGCAATGGGTATTTGCGATTCAGCGGTACCAGGGCATCGCGCAAGCTGTCATTCGGCGCGTGCAGTGACACCGCGAGCGCCACCGGGCATTCGGCGGCCAAGCGGTCAATCATCGGCACCACGCCGGAGGTCGAGACGGTTATTCTGCGGCGCGAAAGCCCGTACGCGTTGTCATCTAACATCAACCGTAGCGACGCAAGCGTGTGCTCGAAATTGAGCAAGGGTTCGCCCATGCCCATGAAAACCACGTTGGTGATCGGCCGCTCGACCCCGGGACCGCGCAGCATTCGATTGGCAACCCACAACTGGCCGATGATTTCAGCCAATCCTAGATTGCGCGAAAAACCCTGCTTTCCGGTCGAACAGAATGCACAGTC
>JAYTDE010000886.1:0-2106 GCA_043736195.1 Burkholderiales bacterium
CTGTACGGCGTACCGCTGAACGGCAACATCCAGTTGCTGTTCTATCGCGCCGATCTCTACCAGCAAGCCGGACTGAAGGTGCCCGAAACCTGGGAGCAACTGATGGCCAACGCGCAAAAGCTGCACAACCCGCCGGCCATCTACGGCATGGTGTTTCGCGGCGCGCGCAGCGCATCGGATATTTCCTACGACTGGATGCCCTACCTGCACAGCCACAACGGCGCCCTGTTCAAGGATGAAAGGGCCGGCGACTTCACCGTCACCATCAACAGCGCCGAGGCGAAAAAGGCGCTCGACACCTATGTCGACATGGCGAGGAAAGTCGGGCCGCCCAACCCGGGCAGCTACGGCCAGGCCCAGGTGATCCAGGCACTGGTGACCGGCAAGGCGGCGCACGGCACGCCGGTGATCGCGGCATGGTCGCAGATGGACGACCCCACCAAGTCGGCGGTGGTCGGCAAGATCAATGTCGCGGTGCTGCCGCGCGGGCCTGGCGGCAAGCCGGCGCCAACACTGGGGCACTTCATCGGCGCGATTCCGAAAAACATTCCGAAAGACCGGCAGGTCGCGGCGTTGGCTTTTCTCAAGTGGTTCCAGACCGCGCCCGCCCAACAGATCGTCGCCGCCGCTGGTGCGCCGCCGATCCGCCGCGATGTGCTGGAGTCGGAGTTGTCGAAAAAACCCGAGCATCGCTGGATGCAGGCGATGGTCGACTCGGCACCCTACCCGCGCTCGATGTACACCGTGCCGGAAGGCCCGCAGTTGGTCTCGGTGCTGGAACTGCGTCTCAACCAGGCATTGATCGGCGAGAAAACCACGGTCGATGCGTTGAACACAATGGCAGTGGAAATCCATGATGTGATGCGCAAGGGCGGCTACAAGACCGGCAAGTTGCCCGACCTGAAATAGCGCGCCGCTCGCCTTGATGAGCGCTCACCACCGGCCGCCCGAAGGGAGCGCTCATCCTCCCTCGGGGAGGATGTCACGCAGCCACAGGAGGGGTGTCCAATGAGCACCCACCTGCTGGGGGATGCGCGACGCTGGCGCTACTATGCGCTGGCCCCCGCGGTGGCGATCTACCTGCTTCTGACCGTGCTGCCGATCGCCAACCTGGTGGCGATGTCGCTTTATGACATCAAGTGGCAAGGCGGTGCCGCGCATTGGCAATTCGCCGACCTGCGCAATTACGCCGAGATCGGCCAAGATCACCTGATCCGCGCCGGCATCATCAATACCGTCCTGTTCGCGCTGGCCGCGGTCGGCTGCGAAATGCTGATCGGCTTTTTTTTAGCGCTGTTCGTCAGCCGGGTGGTGAGCGGACGGGTTGCCTACCGCACCATTTTCCTGCTGCCGATCCTGATTCCCGGCATTGTCATCGGTGCCATCTGGAAGCTGATGTACAACCCCGATTTCGGCGTCATCAACCAGCTATTCGGCTTAGTCGGCATGGCCGGGCACGACTGGCTCGGTGAAAAGTCCCTGGCGTTGGCCGCGGTAGTCGTAGTCGACATCTGGCACTGGACACCGTTCGTGTTTTTGCTGCTGTTGGCCGCGATTGAAACGCTGCCGCAAGACGTGTTCGAGGCGGCCCGGGTGGATGGCGCATCGGCGTGGCAGGAACTGCGCCACGTCACGTGGCCGATGCTGTGGCCGGCGATTGCCGTCACGCTGTTGTTTCGGCTGGTGGTCTCGTTCAAGGTGTTCGACGAGGTCTATCTCCTGACCGGCGGTGGCCCGGGCACCGCCACCGAAGTGATCAGCTTCACCATCTACCGACGCTTCTTCACCGAGGACCGCATGGGTTACGGCTCGGCGATCTCGGTTACGACCCTGTTCGTGCTGGCGCTCTTGATCCTGCTGGCCCTCTACGGCTCGCGCCGCTTGAAGCGGGAGGCCTGAATTGCAGCGCCTGCGTGCCACCACCCTGGGCATGCATGGCGTGCTGGCATTGTGTGCGCTGATCGTGATTTTTCCGGTCGCCTGGATCGCCATCGCGGCGTTCAAGACGCAGATCGCCTTGCTGACGGGCAAGGTCCTGTTCGAGCCCACCTGGGCCAACTTCGACGAGTTGCTGTTTTCACGCTCGTCCGACTACCTGTCGAACTT
>JAYTDE010000887.1:0-2593 GCA_043736195.1 Burkholderiales bacterium
GCGCGCGAGGGGTCAGCGACGCGCGTGTTTTTGCAGATAGCCGACTATTTCGTCACTGCGGGATTGCGGTTCGCGCGGGTCGGCCTTCGAACCGATGACGCGATTCATCCATTGCATGTTTTTCTCCATGCGCGCCACCACCGCCGGCCATTCGCTGCGGGTGTGGCGTCGCGGATCCGGCAGGGTGTGGCACTGCCCGCAGGCTTGGACATAGCTTGTCCAGGCGCGCGAACGCCCGGCTTCCGGCAGCGAGTCGGGTTCGACGCGCAACTGCCCATGTTTTTGCAGATAGGCCGTAAGGCTCCTGACATCCGCAGGTGTCGGCGCTTCCATGTCGGCCATCAGGCCTTGCATCACCGGTCCGAGGTTGCCGCGGCCCTGCATGCGCGGCAGCATGCGCTCGACGATCGCCGGCCATTTCTCGGCGTGATGCATGGCAGGGCTGGCAAGGTTGTGGCACTGCACGCAATAGCGCGCAGTCAGGCGCGCGCCCACCGATGAAGGCTCTGGCAGGCCGGAAGGCTCAAGATACGGTCGAATGATGCGCGTCAGCATCTCGCCGTGCGGGCTTTTCTGCCAGCGTTCGCGCGCCGCGCGCATCGGCGCGTCCGGGTCCGCTGCGCCGGCCGCGGCGCATAGCGATACGAGAACGCAGGCGGCAATCCACTTCACGCGCTACAAGCCCCGGCGGCGGTCGCCGCGCGAAAATCCCGGCAAGTTGTCGTCGATGCCGCGCCCGAGCGCGATTACCTTGAAAAGCTCACCCATTTCGGCCGGCGACAGCAGCCGGTTGGCCTGATTGGTCAATGGCAGATAGGCGGCACTGTCCGAGACGGGGGTCGCTGCAAGCAGGTCGGTGATGCCGCAATTGATCAGGAAGTTCGCCTGGCTGGTGTAACCCAAAAGGTCGAGCCCTGACTCTGTGGCGGCCGCCGCAATGGCGGAAAAGTCTACGTGCGCAGTGATGTCCGCGGCGCCCGGCCGGAACAAGGGATTGTCGATTGCCTGGTGGCGGTAATGGCACATCAGGGTGCCGGACGAACGCTGCGGGTGGTAATACTCAGGCGCCGGAAAGCCGTAGTCGATCAGCAGTGCCGCGCCGGTTTCAAGCAGGTCTGCCAGGGAGCGGGTCCAGGCGCGCGCAGCCAGATTTACTTCGCTGACATATCCTGCTGCCAACCAGAACTCGGCAGCCAAAGCCCGCCCTGCCAGAGCGATCGCGCCTTGGGCCGGCCGATCGGCCAGCACCAACTCGTTGCCGCGCAGCGCCACACCGCGCTCAAGCAGGCCATCCTCTGCCCAGTGCAGCAGATGCACAGGCATGGCGTCGAGCACCTCGTTGGCAACGATGCAGCCGGAAAAGCGGGCAGGTAATGTATCCAGCCAGCGCACCCGGTTGGCATGCACAGGAGCGCGTTCAGCAAGAGTTTTCCTCTGCCTTTGGCGCAGCAGCGGCGATAGTTCCAGGATCGAATAGGTTTCGATGGCGGCGTCGCTTGCATTGAGAATATCGGCGGCAAGCGCGCCGGTGCCGGCGCCGAACTCGAGAACGTGCGGTTCCGCCGCCCCACATATCTCAGCCACCTGGCGCGCCAAAGTTGCACCGAATAGGGTCGAGATGCCGCTGGCGGTTACAAAATCGCCAGCGGCGCCGAATTTGCAACGATCGCCGGAATAGTATCCAAGCCCTGGCGCATAGAGTGCCATTTCCATGTAGCCCGCGTACGAGATCCAGTTGTCGGCTCTTGTGATCGCTTCGGCTATCAGGGCGCTGGCATCCCGGTCTTCATCCCGCATGGTCACCTCTGTCACATCGACTCCACCGCGCGGATCATCCGTGGCCCATCGCACGTGCCGTTGTACCAATTCGATAGCAGCAGGCTTTCAGGTCCGGGTGAGATCGACGACATCGATTTGTATCCGGATTCAGCGGAAGATCGATTTTCGCATACTGAAAAACGTGCTCGTGCAAAAGATGAGGCACTGACGCAATCCTGGCTGGTTTGGGCGGGCACGGAGCGGGATGGCGGGTAAAATCAGTGCCTGGATTGAGCGAGCGTCAAATCATGGAGCAAAGCCTGGCCGGCAAGGCTTTTCTGATCACCGGGGCGGCGCGCCGGGTCGGTGCCGCCATGGCCCGGCTGCTGCATGCCGCCGGCGGCAAGGTGCTGCTTCATCACCGTGGCCATGCCGACGATGCTCGCGCGCTGTGCGACAACCTCAACTCCCTGCGAGCCGGCTCTGCGCATTTGATGGCGCTGGATCTGGCCGATACCGCGGCCCTGCCTTCATTGGTGTCGATGGCGCTGACCAGGTTCGGCAGGCTCGATGGCCTGGTGAACAACGCGTCGACCTTCTATCCGACGCCGATCGGGTCGATTTGCGAAGCGAACTGGAACGATCTGATGGCCAGCAATCTCAAGGCACCACTGTTTCTTTCCCAGGCAGCGGCACCGGCGCTGTCGGCTACGCGTGGCGCGATTGTCAACATCATCGACATTCACGCCGAGCGGCCGCTCAAGGACTACACCGTATACACCGTTGCGAAGGCGGGGCTGGCCGGTCTCACGCGCTCGTTGGCGCTCGAACTGGC
>JAYTDE010000888.1:0-3984 GCA_043736195.1 Burkholderiales bacterium
CGATCTTCCGCGGTGGAAAGATAGTTGCAGCGGATTTCCGGTTTGGCGCGCGGATCGGCGCTCGCAATGCGCACATGGCCGCGCGAGGTCGGGCGCAGGTTGCATACCGAAGCGGTAAATGCAGGGAAGCTGTGCAGCGGGTCGCCAAACTTGTCCAGCGACAGGGGCTGCACGTGATACTCCAGGTTGGGCGTCGCATGCTCGGGGCCGGATTGCCAGAACACCCCCAGTTGCGACGGTGCCATGGTCAGCGGGCCGCGCCGCAGCAGCGCGTACTCCAGACCCATCATGGCCTTGCCCCACCAGCTATTGGCCATGGTGTTCAAGGTCTTGATGCCCTTGACCTTGAAGGCCATGCGCAGTTGCAGGTGGTCCTGCAGGTTTTCGCCGACGCCGGGCAGGGCGTGCACCAGCGCCACCTGGTGCCGCGCCAGCAGTTCGGGCGCGCCCACCCCGGAGAGCTGCAGCAGCTGCGGCGTACCGATCGCCCCGGCGGCCAGCACCACTTCGCGACGTGCCTTGATCAGCGCCGGACCGGCCGGGCCTGTGACCTCCACGCCGGTGCAGCGCTTGTCGCTGAACTGCAGGCGGGTGGCGTGCGAACGATCGCGGATCACCAGGTTCTGCCGCTTGCGCACCGGCTTCAAAAAGGCTCGGCCGGCATGCCAGCGCACCCCGGCTTTCTGCGTGACTTCGAACTTGCCGCTGCCGGCGTTGTTGCCGGTGTTGAAATCCTCGGCGCGTGGAATCCCGGCTTCCAGGGCGGCGTCGGCGAAGCGGTCGAGAATCTTCCACGACAGGCGTTGCTGCTCGACCCGTACTTCACCCTCCGTGCCATGGTAGCGGCCGGCGGCGCGGTGGTTGTTCTCGTGCCGCGTGAAGAATGGCAATACATGCTCCCAGGCCCAGCTGGCATCGCCGGTGAGCGCGGCCCATTCGTCGTAATCGCGCTTCTGGCCGCGCATGTAGATCATGGCGTTGATCAGGGAGCAGCCGCCCAGGCCCAGGCCGCGCGCGTAGTGGATGTCACGGCCATTCAATCCCGGCTCGCTTACGGTGCGATACATCCAGTCGGTGCGCGGATTGGCGATGCAGTAAAGGTAGCCTACCGGAATGTTGATCCAGATCCAGTTGTCTTCGGTTCCCGCCTCGATCAAACACACTTGCACCGCCGGGTCTGCCGAAAGCCGGTTGGCCAAAAGGCAGCCGGCGCTGCCGCCGCCCACGATCACGTAGTCGAATTCCTGGGTTTCCATGGCTGAATTGTAGCGGTCGGCTTACAACTCCTTACCACATGGCTGCCGCCATCCCCGTATTATTTGTCAACGCCGGTACTTAAGGCCCGTTGTAACTGGTGTGACTTGCGTGGATTTGGATTGTGCCCGCGCCTGGATCACGCTCCGCCGATTCTCAACCTGTGCCCGATGAAACACTTTCTCATTCTCGTTGGCAGCATCGCGTTCGCGGCCAGCCAATTGGCCTGGGCGCAGTCCGGCCGGCCGTCAGGCCAGGGCGGGACGGGCGGGCGCGGGCACGAAGAGCGTCGCGTGCCGCGCGATGACTTGCGGCGCGAGCAGGTGGAGCGCAGGCAGGAACGCCCGCCTGGCGAAGAGCCTGGCGGGCGGCAAATGAGCCCTGACGAACGCCGCGAGCTGCGCCAGCAGATTCGTGATCACGGTCGCAGCATCTACCGCGACCGACAGTAAAGCCGGATTCAGTCCGGCATTGCTGGCACTGCGCCTGGCCCCGACCTTGGCACGTATCTTGATGGTGTCCGGGCTGGATGGCCGGGTGGGTGCGTGTGAAAAGCCCCCGCCGGTTGATCACTTTGGTGCCGGCCTGTGATAACGTTCACGGCATCCGGATTCGGTCCGACCGGCCGTTCAGTTGGCGAAAAGCGATGAAAAGAACACCTCTTTACAGCAGCAACAGCCGGCCTCGCGCCGGTCAGCTACCCATGGCGCAGCGCCACCAGGTTCCGTCGATCGCCAGCACGCCGCCGGTAGCCAATGCGGCCGACACGGGGTCCGGCCAAGGCCCCGCCGCGCGCGGTGCAGGCAGTCGGCTGAAGAAGTTCATGCTGCGCCATGAGCGCTGGCTAATGCTGATGGCCGGTGCACTGATTGCTGCGCTGGCGATTTTTGTGCACCAAAAGACAGCATCCGCCGGGCGTGACATCACCCAGGAAGACATAGACGCGGCGGTGTTGAACTCGCTGGAAAACAAGCCGCTGCCGTCGGTCGCGGCCAAGGCCTTCGAGGCGATTCGGCCCTCGGTGGTGCGGGTGGAGGGAATATTCAGCGGCGCCACCGGCGAGGCCGACATGGATGGGGGCGTCGGCACCGGTGTTGTGATCGTTGACAAGGGCACCATCCTCACCAACATGCATGTGATTGCCGGTGCCGAACGGGTGCGCGTGACGTTCGCCGACGGTCTGGAGTCCGAAGCCACGGTGGTGGGCGTCAAGCCCGAGCATGACCTGGCCGTGCTGCAGGCCAAGACCATTCCCGACGACCTGCAGGCGGCCACCATGCGCTCGACCGGCGACCTGGCCATAGGCGACCATGTGGTCGCGGTCGGCTTTCCGTTCGGCATCGGCCCTTCGGCCTCGGCCGGCGTGGTGTCGGGCTTAAAGCGCGAGTTTGTTTCGCCCGAGGGCAAGCGGGCCTTGAGCAACCTGATCCAGTTCGATGCCGCGGCCAATCCCGGCAACTCCGGCGGACCACTGGTCACTGCCGACGGTCAACTGGTCGGGATCGTCACCGCGATCCTGAACCCTACGCAGCAGCGGGTCTTTATCGGCATCGGGTTCGCGGTGCCGATCGAGAATGCGGCCAATGCCATCGGCGTCTCGCCATTTTGAAACGCAGTCAAATCTGACACGGGAGCGGCAATGAAGGACCAAGACAACGAGGAAGTCAAACCGCTGATGGAGCGGCTGCTGTACGAGGTCAAGAAGGTGGTGGTGGGGCAAGACCACTTTCTGGAGCGCGTGCTGGTGGCGATCTTAGCCCAGGGGCACCTGCTGGTTGAAGGTGTGCCGGGCCTGGCCAAGACACTGACCGTGAAGACGCTGGCACGCACTATCCGCGGCGGCTTCAAGCGCATTCAGTTCACCCCCGATCTGGTGCCTTCCGACCTGGTGGGCACCCGTGTTTATAACCAGAAGACCGGCGAATTCACCACCGCCTTGGGGCCCGTGTTCTGCAACCTGTTGCTGGCCGACGAGATCAACCGCGCTCCCGCCAAGGTGCAAAGCGCGCTGCTGGAGGTGATGCAGGAGTATCAAGTCACGATCGCCGGCGAAACCCACATGGTGCCGCAGCCGTTCCTGGTGATGGCGACCCAGAACCCGATCGAGACCGAGGGCACCTATCCGCTGCCGGAAGCGCAGGTCGATCGTTTCATGATGAAAGTACTGGTGGGTTATCCGAGCGAGGAAGAGGAGTTTGTGATTGTCGACCGGGTCACCGCCGCGGCGCGCACGGTGGTGGCCGAAGTCGCTTCGACCGATCAACTGGCGGCGCTGCAGCGCGAATGCCGCGGAGGCTATGTTGAACCCTCGTTGATGCAGTATGCGGTGCGCCTGGCCGGCGCCACCCGCGATCCGGCGAAACACGGCCTGCCGGACCTGGCGCGCTTTATTTCGTTCGGCGTCAGCCCGCGCGCGCCGATCCATCTGATCGAAGGCGCGCGCGCGCTGGCATTCCTGCGTGGCCGCAGCTACGTGCTGCCCGAGGATGTGACCGACCTGGTGCCAGACGTGTTCCGCCACCGTCTGGTACTGACCTACGAAGCCCTGGCCGAAGCGATGACCGCCGACATGCTGATCCAAAAGGTGATGCGCCAGATCGCGGCGCCGGCCAAGCCGCTGGAAGCGCATGTCAAAGTCGCCGCCTGAAGGCCACCTCAAGCTGGTGCCGGACACGGCGCCAGTGGGCGGTGCCGGTAGCGCGGAATTGCTGTTGCGCCGGCTCGAATGGA
>JAYTDE010000889.1:0-2833 GCA_043736195.1 Burkholderiales bacterium
CCCCCATCCCCCTCCTGACCTCCCCCTTGAAGGGGGAGGAATAAGCACAGTTGGCGCATATGTGCCTGTGCGGGAAAGACCCTCAGGTAGTGCGGGCGATCAGTGCCAGCAAGCCGCCGCCAGGCGGCCCTTGATGCTCGGCACCACCGGAGACAAAGATGCGCGTGTCGCCCAGCACGCCCGCCACCAACCCACCCACCGCGCCGCGAATATGGCGCTGCGCATTGATGTCACCGTCCTGCCACATGGTGTGGCGCTGGCCGCGCACCTGGCCACGTGCGTCCGGCTCGCATTTCACCAGCACGCAGACGATGCGCTCCAGGCCGGCGTCACGGTTGTCGCCGCGCGCGGCGATGCCCAAATCGTCCAGGCACGCGTAGATGCCGTTGATGTCCAGCGCATCTTCCATGGTGTGGTGTGCAATCACGCAATCGCTGGTCCAGCCGGCGGCATTGCCGAATACCACCACCTCGTTTTCGGCGACTTCGATGCCGGAGGAAACGCTGGCACGCGCACTCCAGATCTCCGGTTTGGCGAAGAAGGCTGTTTCATCCACCGCTTCGGCTGCGATCTCGCCCAAACCCAGCATCACGCCGAAAGCGCCCGCCACGCGGGTATAGGCCATCGATTTGTTGGGGTCGCTACTGGCGAGTTTCGCGCCGCGCGCAAGTGCGGCCTGCGCTTGCTCCGAGGTGACGCAGCCGCCCTTGACCTGCACAAAATGCACGTCGGCTGGATCGGTGATGCCGGCATCAAGCATCGCACACCGCACCGCGTCGGCCACCATGCTCACTTGTGCGCGGGTGCCGATTTCCTCCGGCTTGGGCAGCGGCGTGAATGCGCGGCCGATGGCCAGGCGCTTCGACGCGGAATCCGCAGCTGCGGCGCTCGCCTGGCGGTCGACACAAAACACGGTGTAGTGCGGCGTGAGCACACCTTCGGTGCCGCCGGAGAAAACGAAGATCACCGAACGCGCGATCTCCTCCTGCGACCTGCCCAACCGCTCAGCCAGCAGCAGCTTGAGCGACAGCACCAGGTAGCCGCGGGTGTAGTCGTTGACCAGTCCATTACCCTCGGTCTTGCCGATGAAGGCGACGATGTGCGCCGGGTTGACCGCGCCCGACTCGATGGCCGCAGCCAGTTGCGAAACGTCGCCCGGGTCGCGCATGGTGAAGCGATGAACGGCGGCGCGCATCGCCATCAAACCTGTGGCACGTCGCGATACAGACGTTCGAGCTTGCGCTGAAACGATGCATCCAGTTTCTTGCGCGCGCCTGCCACCGGGTCCGCCCCGGCCTCCAGGGTGTCGCTGGCCTCGCGCGAAAAATCCATCACGAAACGCATGCGTTCGGCGCGCAGGCATTCGAATTCGCGCAGCAGGGCCGGCACCACGACGCCGTCCACACCGCTGTCGGCCAGATGCCGCAACAACAGATCGGCGGCGACGCAGGCATCCTCGATGGCCTGGGTGGCGCCCTGCCCCAGGGTGGGCACCATGCCGTGCGAAGCGTCGCCCAGGAACAGCACATGGCCCTTATCATCCATGTAGAGCGGTGGCGACTCCTGCAGGCGGGCCCAATGGATCGCCGGCACGTTGGCGCAGATCGTGTCGATCAGCCAGCGGCACTGCGCCGAGGCCGCGCCGGTGGCCGGTGTGTACAGGGCGCGCAGAAAGTCCGCGTCCTTGGCTGCCTCCGGTATGTCAGCACCCGGCGCGATCGGAAAGGTGCCGGCCAGATAGATCGCATTGCCCGGCACCCGAAAAGCCAGCAAGCGGTTGGGGCCGTTGAACCACTGCTCGTAGTCGTCGATCAGGCCACCGGTGGTGTCGGGCACCAGCAGGCGGTAGATCACCACACCGTGCTGGCGCATCACCGGCACACCGGCCAGAAGCGAGCGCGCCACCGAGTAACGCCCGTCGCCGGCCACCAGCAGATCGATATCGTCGATGCGCCGCGCGACGCCATTCTCGGCATACTCGACGAACAAGCGATCGGCGCTGCCATCCAAGTAACCCAGGCGCGACACCTGCGCGCTATAGTGGATCAGGCCAGCGGCGGCGCCACGCAGCGCCGCATACAGCTCCGACCAGCGAATGCGGATGCCGTCGTTGTCAGCCACCTTCGACAGGGGCAGATCAAACAGCAAGCTGCCGTCGGTGAGTGAAATCCGCCACGACTTCCACGCATAGCTGCGCGCCAGCACGGCATCGTGCAGGGCCGCGCTATGGCGTTGCAGTGCCTTGATCGCATTGGGCCCGACATTCAAGCCGGTGCCTGATTCCGAATGATCAAACGCATCGACCTTTTCCAGGCAGATGACCTGAACGTCGCGCCGGCTTGCGAGCGCTCTGGCGACAATGCAGCCGGCGACACCGGCACCAATAATGACAATCTTCATGTTTTCCACAGTGTTCGCACGCTGATTCAATCATTCCATTCGCACGCCCTGTCAACCACCCACAGGCTGAGTTTGCCGTTCGCGGCAGCCCAAGCATGCGCGTCGAATATAACCTGCGGTTCGCCATCGCGCCCGAGGATGCCATTGGCATTGGCTTTGCGCAGGCTTGCAGAAGCCGCGCAGAGGACTCGACCCTCGCGATCCGGTGGCAGCGGCGCCACATACGGAACGCGCGCCTTCAACTTCGCGTTGGTGGGCCCTTGACTGCCGGCGCCAAGCATGTGGCGCTTCGATGGGTCCACAAATGGCTTAAAGGCCCGTTTGCAATACATCTCGAAACTCGCTGCGACGTCCGCCAGAAACAGGCGGCGCTTCCGGCTGGCGAGGATGCGCGCAGGTCGGGTCGCTCAGTCATTCGTCCGGCTGGCGCCCC
>JAYTDE010000890.1:0-2676 GCA_043736195.1 Burkholderiales bacterium
TCAACAGCAACCCGGCCACCATCATGACCGACCCGGCCACGGCCGACGTGATTTACATCGAGCCGATCACCTGGCAGATGGTCGCCAAGATCATCGAAAAAGAGCGGCCCGATGCGGTGCTGCCGACCATGGGCGGACAGACCGCGCTCAACTGCGCGCTCGACTTGGCGCACAACGGCGTGCTCGACAAATTCGGTGTCGAGCTGATCGGTGCCAAAGAAGCGGCCATCGACATGGCCGAAGACCGCCAAAAATTCAAGCAGGCGATGACGCGCATCGGCCTCGAATCAGCCCGCTCGGGCGTGGCGCATTCGATGGACGAAGCCTGGACGGTACAAAAGCAAATCCACGAAACCGTTGGTGGGAGCGGGTTTCCGATGGTGATCCGCCCCTCGTTCACGCTCGGCGGCACCGGCGGCGGCATTGCCTGGAACGAGGAAGAGTTCGAAACCATCTGCAAGCGCGGCCTGGAAGCCTCGCCGACGCGCGAGCTGTTGATTGAAGAATCCCTGCTCGGCTGGAAAGAATTCGAGATGGAAGTGGTGCGCGACAGTGCCGACAACTGCATCATTGTCTGCTCGATTGAAAATCTTGACCCGATGGGCGTGCATACTGGTGACTCAATCACGGTGGCACTGGCGCAGACCCTGACCGACAAGGAATACCAGTTGATGCGCAACGCCTCGTTCGCGGTGCTGCGCGAAATCGGCGTCGATACCGGCGGTTCGAACGTGCAGTACGCGATCAATCCCCGCGACGGGCGCATGATCGTCATCGAGATGAATCCGCGGGTGTCGCGCTCGTCGGCCCTGGCTTCCAAGGCCACCGGCTTTCCGATCGCCAAGATCGCCGCCAAGCTGGCGGTGGGCTTTCTGCTGTCGGAACTCAGGAACGACATCACCGGTGGCGCCACGCCGGCTTCATTTGAGCCGGCGCTCGATTATGTGGTGACCAAGGTGCCGCGTTTCGCTTTCGAGAAGTTCAAGGAAGCCGACTCCCACCTGACCACCCAGATGAAATCGGTGGGCGAGGTCATGGCGATTGGCCGCACCTTCCAGGAAAGCTTCCAGAAGGCCCTGCGCGGGCTCGAGGTCGGGGTCGACGGCCTCAACCAGAAGACCACCGACCGCCGCGAAATCGAGGAGGAATTGGGGGAGCCCGGGCCGGACCGTATCTGGTATGTGGGCGACGCCTTCGAGAACGGATTTTCTCTGGAGGAGGTGCAGCGGCTGACCAATATCGATCCCTGGTTCCTCACGCAGATCAAGGACATTGTCGACGAGGAAATGCGGCTCGACGACATGGCCCTTGGCGACATCGACGCCGCCGAGATGCGGCGCCTGAAACGCAAGGGCTTCGCCGACCGGCGCCTGGCGAAACTGCTCAAGGCGAGCGAGGATCAGGTGCGTGCGCAAAGGCATGCTCTGGGCGTGCGGCCGGTCTACAAGCGGGTGGATACCTGTGCCGGCGAGTTCGCCACGCGCACCGCCTATATGTACTCGACCTATGAGGAGGAGTGCGAGTCGCAACCGACCGACCGGCGCAAGATCATGGTGCTGGGCGGCGGGCCCAACCGTATCGGCCAGGGCATCGAATTCGACTACTGCTGCGTGCATGCCTCGCTGGCGCTGCGCGAAGACGGTTTCGAGACCATCATGGTCAACTGCAATCCGGAGACCGTGTCCACCGATTACGACACCTCCGACCGCTTGTACTTTGAGCCGCTGACGCTCGAGGACGTGCTGGAGATCGTGGCTCTGGAGCGACCCGAAGGGGTGATCGTGCAATTCGGCGGCCAGACGCCCCTGAAGCTGGCGCGTGCGCTGGAAGCCAATGGCGTTCCGATCATCGGCACCACGCCGGAATCGATCGACATCGCCGAGGATCGCGAGCGGTTTCAGAAATTGCTCAAGGACTTGAAACTCAGGCAGCCGCCCAACCGCACTGCTCGCACCGAAGCGGCGGCGCTCGAACTGGCCCGCGAAATCGGCTATCCGCTGGTGGTACGGCCCAGTTATGTGCTGGGCGGGCGGGCCATGGAAATCGTGCATGAGCAGGGCGATCTCGAACGCTACATGCGTGAAGCGGTCAAGGTGTCGAACGATTCGCCGGTGCTGCTCGACCGCTTCCTGAATGACGCCATCGAGGTCGACGTCGACTGCATCGCCGACGGCCAGCGGGTATTCATCGGCGGCATCATGGAGCACATCGAGGAGGCTGGCGTGCATTCCGGAGACTCCGCCTGTTCACTGCCGCCCTACACGCTGGCGGACGACTTGCTGGACGAACTGCGGCTGCAGACCGCTGCCATGGCCCGGGCCCTGGGCGTGATCGGCCTGATGAATGTGCAATTCGCCATCAAGGAGGAGGACGGGCGGGACGTGGTCTACGTGCTGGAAGTCAATCCGCGCGCCTCGCGCACCGTGCCATTCGTTTCCAAGGCGACCGGCCTGCCGCTGGCCAAGATCGCGGCGCGCGTGATGGCCGGCTCAAGCCTTGACCAGCAGCGTATCGGCAACGAAGTCCGGCCGCCTTACTTCTGCGTGAAGGAAGCTGTCTTTCCGTTTACCAAATTCCCCGGGGTCGATCCTTTGCTGGGGCCGGAAATGAAATCCACCGGGGAGGTGATGGGTGTCGGCGCGAGCTTCGGCGAGGCCTTCATCAAGAGCCAACTGG
>JAYTDE010000891.1:0-2185 GCA_043736195.1 Burkholderiales bacterium
CATTGGGTTTGTGCATGAGGGGCAGGCGGCCATCGTCAAGATTGAAACGTTTAATTTCACGAAGTATGGGTACATCGAAGGGAAAGTCTCGAAAGTCTCGCGGGACGCGGTGATGGATAAGGATAAGGGGCTTTACTACTTGGCCAACATTGCGCTTGAGAAGACGGTTATCAGCATCGACGGGCATGACGTGGCCATTGAGCCGGGGATGGCGGTGACGGCGGAGGTGAAGATGGGGCGGCGAAGGGTGATTGAGTTTTTGTTAAGTCCGTTGCTTCGCTATCAACAGGAGAGTGGCAGGGAGCGGTGAGTGACTTAGCAACTTCGAGCAGGGAGTGTCCTCGACGGACACGGGCGTGGCGCGGGGGCGGGTGATCCGTGACCTCCAGTTTCCTGAAAATTCCTGCGGCATCCATGCCGGCCACACCGTAGTTGAGCTAGACTTGCCCGTCAAATTATCGTCAAGCTATGGCTGTCCTCAAGTATCATCTGCAAGCGGAAATGTGGCGGCTCGTCGAGGAGGCGGAGGGCAAGCCGCGGCGTGATCCTGCGATCGAAGCAACGGCACGGGTGGCAGGCGAGATCTTCCAAAATCGGGTGCGCGCTCGAGCGGCACGATTCCTCGCCACCAATGGCGGGGTAAGCTCTTTGGATAGATTCAGCGCGCGTCTACGCGCCGCGACCACTGGACTCATTGCGCTAAGCTTGATCGCTGGACTCGGCATCACGCGTATTTTCCCAAATGACGACGGCGCGGCGGTCAATGTGATTGCGGTGCTTGGCGCCTTGATCCTGCCTAATCTACTGAGCCTTTTCCTTTGGTTATTGGTGTCGTTCGCTGGGGCGATTTCGTCGGGTGTGAAATCGGCCACCTGCATGAAATTGGGGGTGTCGCCGAAATTGGGGACATCCACTGTCTGGGCGACTGGATGGCTGGGTGCGCGATATGCCCATGCGGTGCAGTTTCTGCAGCGCCGCGGCGCTTTCCCGATTCCCGCCGAGGCCCGGGCTTGGGCCGGCTTTTTGTTGCACACCGCCGCCGGCCGCGCGCGCTTGGCCTGCCTAACCCATTGCTTGTGGCTTGGATTGATGCTCGGGTCCCTATCCGGTTGTTGGGCCTGGTTTGCGTTCAAGCAGGTCGACTTCCAGTGGGGCAGCACGGTACTTACCGAGTCCACCGTCGAACGGGTTCTCACTCAGCTCGCGCGGCCGCTAAGCTTGCTGGGTATCGCTGTGCCGAGCGCGCAGGAAGTGAGCTTGACTCGGCTCGGACAAATCGGGACGCTGCCAGCCGCCACGCGCCGACACTGGGGATATTTCATCCTCGCCGCACTGGTGGTCTATGGACTTCTACCACGGGCACTCGCGGCCTCGTTCACCTGGGGCCTAATGAAAGCGCACGAGAAACACCTCCAACTTGACGAAGCGCAACCCGGCTATGCTCGCTTGCGTTCCTTTCTGATGCCGCCACCTGCCAGTACGATTGTCGATGCCGATACTGGACCGCTGCCTGCTGAGTTCAGTTCGATACCTAACCGCGCAACTGTACTTCCAGTGGCTGCAGCCTGGCTAGCCTTGGAGCGCGCTAGTCCACCGACCTTCGAGCCTCTGCAGAATCTGGGTGTCATCGCGGATCGTCAAACTCAGCGCCAAATACTTGACATCGCGCAGGCCACCCACACCTGGCCGGCGTTGGTCGTACAAGTTGCACTTGTCACGACGCCCGATCGCGGCCTCGAACGCTTTCTAGCCGCATTGACGGCAGCCGTACACTGCCCCTTATATTTGCAACTCGTCGATGCGCCGGAAGCGAGCGAATGGAATTCTGTCGATCACGCACAGCGGATTGATGATTGGACCGCACTCGCCCTCAAAGCAGGGCTGCCGCCCGCCAATATCTTTGCGCCAACGACTTGATGGCTTTTTCACGCATTCTCAAACTGACAGTCGTCGGCCATACCAATGTCGGCAAGACCTCACTGTTGCGCACGTTGATCCGCAGCACGTCATTCGGCACGGTGTCGAATCGACCGGCGACGACCCGTCACGCCGAAGTCGTACGCCTTGAGTTGGGCGATGGGGCGGGCTTCGAACTCATTGATACCCCTGGATTTGAAGATCCCAGTGGCCTGCTCGATCTGATTCATGGCATGCAACACGATGTGCGAGAAGCTGGCCAGGAGGT
>JAYTDE010000892.1:0-4077 GCA_043736195.1 Burkholderiales bacterium
GAAGACGCGGTGCTGCGTCCGCTTTATCAACTGATACTCAAGCGACCGACCGAAGATTTCGACGACAGCCTGCCGGAAAACGCGATTTCCTCGGGGCCAGAGGTTGAGCGCGCGTTGACCGGCATCGCCGGCGCGCGCTGGCGCAGCACCGCCGACAATCGCGCGGTCATCGTCTCGGCGGCCCACCCGGTATTCGCCGGCGATACCGTAGTCGCCGCGGTGGTGGTGGAGGAAACCACCAATGCCATTCAGAGCTTCACCGTGCGCGCGCTTGAAAAACTGATCTCGGCCACGCTCGGTGTTTTCATCATCGTGGCCGCCATCATGCTGCTTTTCGCCAGCCGCCTGGCCAATCGCATTCGTCGCCTGCGCGACGAGGCCGAGTCCGCCATCGACGCCCACGGCCGGGTGCGCGCGCTGACCACCGCCAGCCGCGCCGGCGACGAGATCGGCGACCTTTCGCGCAGCTTCTCGCAGTTGCTGGAGCGCCTGGCCCGGTACCACGACTATCTGGAAAACCTGGGCGCGCGCATCACCCACGAGTTCCGCACCCCGGTAACCGTGGTGCGCTCATCACTAGATAACCTGGCAATGCAGAACCTGCCGCAAGAGGCACGCGAATACATGCGGCGCGCCGAGGAAGGCCTGGGCCGGCTCAACAAATTGATTACCCGTATGGGCGAAGCGCGGCGTCTGGAGCAGGCCCTGGCCGAAGGCGACCGGGCGGTCTACGACGCGCGCACCGTGGTCGCGGGTTGTGTGGAAGGTTACCGCGCAGCCTATCCGCATCAGCACTTCGAGACCCGGATCATGGACGCGCCAGCGCGAGTCGATGGTTCACCCGACCTGCTGGCGCAGGCGCTGGACAAACTGGTGGCCAATGCCGCCAGCTTCGCCGTGACCGGCACACCGATCGTGGTGACAGTGCGCGCGGATGCCGGCGCGATCGTAATCGAGGTTGAAAACAGCGGCCCGCCCCTGCCGGACACCACGGGTGACCCGCAGCGCGCCCGCCTGTTCGACTCCATGGTGTCCTTGCGCAACGGGAATACAGGTGGCGAATCGCACCTGGGTCTGGGGCTATACGTAGTTCGCCTGGTAGCCGAATTTCACCGTGGCAGCGCTGCGGCGCGCAATCGCGCGGATGGCAGTGGTGTGGTGGTCGGAATACGCCTGCCGAGCACCTGAAAAGCAGTTTTATGACTATAATAAAAGAATCATTTCGATATTTATAGTCATATTATGAAAATAGAAACTGCATCGGTGGCCCAACTAAAATCCGGCCTCTCCGCTTACCTGGCCAAAGCTCGTAGCGGTACCACGATCGCAATCACGTCGCATCGCAAGGAGATCGCCCGTGTGGTGGGTGTGGCTACGGCGTCACCACATGGTATGCCGCCCGGACTGGCCCAACTGGTGGCCGACGGAAAACTGGCGCCTGGGAACGGCACGCCGCTCACCCTGGATTTGCCGCCGCCGCTGCAACTTTCGAACAGCGGTACGAGCGTTTCGGAAATGGCACTCCAAGACCGCGGTCCGCGTTGATGCTGGTATTCGCCGATACTTCTGCGCTGATCAAACTGTTCCTGGACGAACCGGATTCACATGCGGTCATCGAGCTCGCCGCTGCAGGCACGGTCTGTGTTTGCCGCATAACGTGGGCAGAGGCGATGGCGGCATTCGCGCGACGCGCGCGCGAGCAGCCGTCTGACACCAATCTAATCGACCGCGCCAAGCGGACTTTCGCCCGCCACTGGCCAAGACTCTCCATCGTCGATGTTTCACAAAGCTTGGTGGAACGCGCCGGCGACTACGCCGACGCTTTCGCCCTACGCGGCTACGACGCCATACAACTGGCGGCTGCGCAGGAACTGGCAATCGCACTGCCGCATGCTACAAGCTTCGCCTGCTTCGACGCGCGATTGAACAAGGCTGCACGTACGCTTGGCATGGTGGTTCCGTTCGCAGTTGCTCGGTAAATCGTATTCCGGGTTTGCTTTGCGCTTGCCCATGACTTGCCGGTCGATTGCGTCTGAGATCCTGCGATCTCCATCACCGCGTCAATATGCGACCATGAGCTCACTCAGGTCTCCATCGCCGCATCGAACTTCATCCCGGCCTTCTCGAACGCCGCCAGCGCCGCCGGCTCGATCGCCGCGATGCGCTCGGCCACCGCCGGTGCGAAGGCGATGTCGGCCATGTCGTGCACGCCGCCCGAAATCAGCACTTGCAACAGACCTTCTCCTTGCCCCACGTTGCGGAACGCACGTGCCACTTCCGGCGGCACGCAGATGGTGTCGAACTGCTCCAGCACCAGTCGGTCCTGGCCCTGGTCGTTCCAGCTCACTTCGAAGCTGCCCTGAAGCACGGTAAAGGTCTCGAAGGTCTGGCGGTGGGCATGCAGCGACGGGCCCTGACCGGGTGGGCAGACCGCGATCACCATGGTCATGCCGCCGGCGCCTACGATCGGCGCACCGGCGTTGATTGGAGTCGCCGCGCCTCCCTCAAGGCCGATCACCGAATAGAGCTTGCGTGCGTAGATCTGATCGGCGGCGGCCTGCGGAATATTCGGGTCGGTCTGTGCCGGCAGGGGTTTGAGATCGCGAAAGCGCGCCACGCGCCCGGCCATCTGCTGGGCGGAGATATGAATGGTCTTCATGCTTAGACTTTCGAGTAGGCGCCTGTATTGGCAGCCAGCCAGTTGACAGCGCGATCGGACTCAAGTTGCCGCGGGTGGAAATCCTGTCGCAGGTAGCTTTTCCACGGCCCATAAAGCTTACGCAGCAGGCCTTCGCGGCCAAGCAGCAAGCGCATGGCGGAGACCCAGGTGGAAGGGCACCACCAGCTACGGTCGCGCCACAGATTGTTGAGTGTCTGGCGCATCAGGTCGGTCACAAAATAGACGCTCAAGGTACGAAAGTAACGCACCCGCCACGCATGGTCGCCGCCGATGGCAAGGTAGATGTCGAAAGCGGTCGACTTGTGCTCCAGCTCTTCTGAAAAATGCCACTGCCACATGGTGGTGAGGCGGGCGTCGTCACTGGCGCAGGCCTGTGGGTGCGCCAGTGCCCATTCCGACAGAATCGCCGTCAGGTGTTCGGTGGCGGCGGTGATGCCCAGCTTGTGGCGCGCGTCAAGCCCCTGCATGGCGGCGAAGCGCGCGATGCCGCGCCGTTCCCAGGCGTTATCCAGGCCTTGCCTTGCCAAGTGGCCATTGAAGAGGTCATGGATACGCCGATGAGTCGCTTCCTGGCCAATGAAACCGCGCGCCTCGGCCTCGAAACGCGCCTTTTTCTCCGCCGGCAGCAGCGTCATGCCGGCACGTACCGAGTCGATGAAAAACTGCTCGCCCACCGGAAAGCTCATTGACAGCGCGTTGCAAAACGCGGTGCGAAAGGCGTCGCCTCCGCACCAATGGCGTGCAAACGGCTGCGCCAGATCCACATGCAGGCGGCGGATGGTCAGGTCGTGCATGCTTGCGCTTTCAAGAAATGAACATTGGCTTCCATGCTACTGCGCCAGCGCCGGCCGTCGCTGCCACACCATGGTGGCCTGCTCAAAGGCGTAGGCCAATTGCAGCACGCTGAAATCGGCATTGCGCCGCCCGACAATCTGGATGCCCACGGGCAAGCCGTCGTCGGTGAACCCGGCCGGCACCGATACCGCCGGATGCCCGGTAATGGTGATGTAGTAGCAGCTCTTCATCCAGTCGAGATAGGTGGCGAGCTTTTCGCCATTGATCTCGGTCACATATTCCTGATCCACCGGGAACGGTGGCACCTGGTTGACAACCGTGACCAGATATTCATGGGTTTCGAAGAATTTCGACACCCGCTCGTAGATGCGCGCGCGTTCGGTATCGGCGCGTGCAATGTCGGCGGCGGAAAGTTTGCGCCCGGCCTCGATGTTCCAGATCACCGTTTCCTTGAGCAGGTCGCGGTGCCGGTCCAGGTACTCGCCGTTGTTGAGTTCGAACAGGTGGCCGCGCAGCGCCAGAAACACTTCGTGCGCGCCCGAGAAATCCGGCACCCGGTCTTCCAGTTCGCAGCCGAGAGCCGCGAACACCCTGTCTTGCGC
>JAYTDE010000893.1:0-2165 GCA_043736195.1 Burkholderiales bacterium
TGGCGGCAGCCATGCGAGAGCGCCGCCGCGCGCTTGTCGTCCGAGCCCACCGTGCCGATGACCTCGGCGCCCAGCGCGCGCGCCCATGCCGAGAGGATCAGCCCCATGCCGCCGGCCGCTGCGTGCACCAGCACGCGCTCGCCGGCCTTAAGCTTGTAGAGCCGGTGCAGCAGGTATTCGGCCGTCATGCCGCGCAAGAGCGTGGCGGCTGCGGTTTCCATGTTGAGGCCGGCAGGCATCGGCAGGGTGCGTTCCGCCGGCAGCAGCCGCACTGCGGCATACGCGCCGGGATGAATGTAGGCCACCTCCTGCCCGACCTTGAGGTCCTGCACCTCTGCCCCGACGGACTCGATCACACCAGCCCCCTGCGAGCCCAGCACCACCGGAAACTGCGTGGTCTGATGCGGCCCGTGCGCGCCGCGCCGCTGGTAAATGTCGGCGAAGTTGAGTCTGATCGCCTGCTGGCGGATGCGCACTTCCTGTGGGCCCGGGTCGGGTACATCGATCTCGGTGACTTCAAGGACTTCCGGGCCGCCGTGGCGGTGGATCAGGACTGCGGGGCTTTTGATGGTGGCCATGGGCGGGTGTGGTGCGATGGGAGCAGCCGGCATGTTAACCAATGCGCCAGCGGCGCGCCGTTGGCGGCCCGGCCGGCCGGTGCACAGATTGCTGCCTGCAGCCGTAGTCTGGTGTCGAGATTGGCTTCGTGTCGCCGCAAACGCTGGCTGGCGGTCCGCTCAGGCGGACTGCCACAGGTCAGCGGCACGCAGCCCCCTGGGCGCGGTGAGGCGCTCGCGGGCTGCCGCATCGCCTGAAAGCGTCGCGCGCCACCAGTCGGTGCTGATCGCCGCCACCAGGGCATGGTGCGCATCCTGCAGGTCACGCGTCACCGGCTCGCGCGGCACGATCTCGACTGCCCTGCCGGTTTGCCCGGCAAATGTCATGTGGTCGGCATCCTGCAGCACCAGATGGTGCTTGCTGCCTTTTGGCAATGCGGCAAACACGGCCATGCGCCGGTCGGGCGTGGCGCCGGTGCCGGCCACATCCTGGTCGCGCGTGCCGGTGATCGAAAGCAGAGGGCGAGTCAGGCGTTCGAACGCGCGCTGCGCATCGCCCGCCACCGGCAGGGATGGTGAAAAAGCGATGAAGGCTGCAAGGCGCGGCTCGTTCACGCCATCAAATCCGGGGTAACGCTGGCCGGCCATGCCGAGCGTTGTGTGAGCGCCAAACGAGTGGCCGCTCATGCCTATCGCGCTCGGGCGCACCGTGGCCCAACGCTCCTGGCGCGCGGCGTGGCGGCGGCCGATCTCGTCCAGCGCAAACGCCACATCGTCCAGGCGCATCAGCAATTGCGCCGGGCTCGCCGCGCTGCGCAATCCGGCCTTGCTGGTGAATGCATCAGCCGTTCCACGCAGCGCCGCCATGTCGCTGCCGGGATGCTGCAAGTGCAGCACCACGAAACCTGCCTGCGCCCAAGCTGCGCCCCAGACGGCGCCGCCTTCGCGCGTGCCGCCCAGACCGTGCGAGAACAACACTAGCGGGCGCTCGTCCGGGTGCAGTCTCGCGTCCGGCCAGCGCAGCTTGATCGGCAACTCGCGGCTACGCCGCGTATCGGTCCATGTTTCGTCGACCGCCGTTGCGGCTGCGGCCGTGCGCGGGTGGAGCGAGCCAAGGGTGGCGGCGCCGAGCGTTCCGGCTATCCAGGTGCGTCGGGTGAGGGGCATGTCAGGCGCCGCGCGGCATGGGTGTTTCCCGGCTTTTCTTCCTGGCGCGCCTTCCGTTCTGCAGGCCTTGAATGGACCTGCGGCTCCAACGTATGCCCTCCGGAGACTAGCTCATCGCTAAAGGTACCGAGGTCATATGCCCTATGGCAATGCAAATAAACGAACTGTCGGAAAGTACAGAAAGGTTCCAATTCTCAGGTAGTGCCTGCGCTTCTGATGCTGTGGGTTGAAGGCGGGGTATGCCTGCTTTCAGATATGAACGGATGCGCATGCTGATTTAGCGGCAGCGATACCCTCGGCAATCGCATGCGTGAGCATGCCGCCATAGCCGGAACGCACCGCCCCGGCAGCGTAAACACCGGGCACCGCGGTTTGCAATCCGGCGTCAGTCACAAGGAAGCCCGCCGCGTCGCGCAGGATCGCGGGCGGCGCGAAGTCGCA
>JAYTDE010000894.1:0-3978 GCA_043736195.1 Burkholderiales bacterium
GAGCGCCACCACCGAACTGGTGAGCGTGCCGGACAACAGCACCATGATGCCGAAATGTGCGTCGTCGAACAGCGGCGTCCATTGTGTGTCGAACAGGAAATCCTTGAGCGGTACATGCTGGAAAAGCGCCCAGGATTCCGAGAACAGCACATACACGATGCCAAGTGTGGTCAGCACCGCCACCAGGGCGGCGCCCAGCAGCAGCATCTCGATCACCAGTTCCTTCATATGGCGCGACCAGCGTTTGGCCAGGCGCGCGGAAGTCACGACTGCAAGCATGGGGCTTTCGGCAAGGACGGAGGACATATCAGTCTACAGGAGGGGGATTCGACCCGGCGCGGCAGGCCGCGCCAACGGCAGCGGTGAATCACGCCGTCGCAGACCGGCAGGGCCTGCAACGGCGCCAATCGGCTGACTACTCTTTCGGATCGCGGCGCAGCAGGTCGGAGACCTTGACGCCCACTTCAGCCACACCGCCAAACGCGGTGCCTGTTTTCTTCTTGGTGAAGTTTTCCAGCGCATGCTTGTAGTCGGCATCAGTCAAGGGTACGTACTTGACTTCGCGGATCAGATTGACACTGCTCTTCAGGTAGTACTCGACGAATTCCTTGATTTCCGGCTTGTCGATGCTTTTGGCGTTCACGTAAATGAAGATCGGACGCGCCAGCGGCTGGTAGCTGCCGTTGATCACCGACTCCATCGAAGGCGCCACCGCGGGTTTGCCGGCTTTCTCGATGATCGGAACCGACTTGATCTTTTTGGAGTTCTCGGCGTAGTACGCATAGCCGAAGTAGCCCATCGAATTGACGTCGCGCGACACGCCCTGCACCAGCACGTTGTCATCTTCCGAGGCGGTGTAATCGCCGCGGCTGGATTTGGCCTTGCCGACAATGGCTTCGGTAAAGTAGTCGAAAGTGCCTGAATCAGAGCCGGCACCGAACAACTTGATCGGCGCATCCGGCCAGGCCGGGTTGACCTGGTTCCATTTGGTGATCTTGCCCTGGGCGCTGGGTTCCCAGATTTTCTTCAGTTCATCGACTGTGATCTGGGTCAGGAACTTGTTGTTGGGGTGGGTAACAACGGTCAACGCGTCAAACGCCACCGGCAATTCAATGTACTTGATGCCGGCGGCGCGACAGTCTGCCATTTCCTTGGTGAGGATCGGGCGCGAGGCGTTGGAGATATCGATCTCGCCACGGCAGAATTTCTTGAAGCCGCCGCCGGTGCCGGAAATGCCGACCGTGACCTTGACCGCGTTCTTCTTCATTTTCTGGTATTCCTCGGCCACCGCTTCGGTGATCGGGTATACCGTGGAGGAGCCATCGATCTTGACGATCGGGCCTTGCTGCGCGAACGCAGCGCCGGTGCCGGCCAGGGCCGCCACCAGGGTCATCAGTTTTGCAATACGCATGTCAGTCCTTTCAGGGGCGTTGAAACAGGAGCGTTAAAAAGCTACCTGCGCACTTTATGAACGTAATGTGACGTGACGATGACAAGGCGGGCGAAAAATGTCATGGTGGCGTCAATCCGCAGGTCCAGACTGCAAGCCGCATTGCGCCTGACCAGGCAAGCCCCAGTCGCGGGGATCAACCCCGACCTGCGGGTGATTTGAGCGCATAAGAACCCAAACACTAATTTCCGGAGACAACATGAATCTGATCCTGTGGCGCCACGCCGAAGCCGAAGAAGGCGATATCGATCTCAAGCGTGGGCTGACGCGACGTGGTTTCAAACAGGCTGCGGTGATGGCCGACTGGCTGCGGCAGAACGCTCCCGCTGGCGCGACCCTCCTGGCCAGCCGCGCCTTGCGCTCACAGCAAACCGCCACTGCGCTGTCGAACCGCTTCAAGGTCGTCAAGGAGTTGGATCCCGAACGCGGCGTTGAAGACCTGTTGGCGGCAGCCGACTGGCCTGAAGGCGGCGGCGATTCCGGGTGCGTGATCGCAGTCGGACACCAACCCACGCTGGGACGCGTCGCAGCGCTCATGCTGGGCGGCGCCGAGAACGACTGGACCATCAAAAAAGGCGCGATCTGGTGGTTTTCCAATCGCGTACGGGCCGACGAGACGCAGACCGTGCTGCGTGTGGCGCTGCCTGCCGAATTCCTGATGTAACAAGTGCTTGTAACCAACTCTTCATCCAATGGTCATCAATACGTCACCGCGTGGCCTTAACCTTTGGTATAGGCATGTGCCGGATTGCGAAGGATCGATGCGATGAAGACTCTCGACTGGCTTGCACATCAGGAGGGCTTAGCTTTTGTGCCGCAGGTGCGTCGCGAAAGCGCGCTACGGCCCGATGAAAGCGGCTACACGCTCAACTTCGCCGCCAGTGCCGGTGAAGTCGAGGAGGCGCAGCGACTGCGCTTCAAGGTGTTCGCCGAAGAAATGGGTGCGCGCCTGCCCAATCCTGAAAGCGGCCTTGATGTCGACGCCTTCGACGCGCATTGCGAGCATCTGCTGGTGCGCAATCGCGCTGACGGCAAAGTGGTCGGCGCCTATCGCCTGCTGCCGCCGGAAACCGCGCAGCGCATCGACGGCTTCTATTCCGAAACCGAGTTCGATTTGAGCCGCCTGGCGCACCTGCGTGGCGGCATGGTCGAGGCCGGCCGCTCCTGCGTGCATTGGGAGCACCGCAACGGGCCGGTGATCATGCTGTTGTGGTCGGGCATCACGCGCTTCATGAAGCGCTACGGCTACCAGCACCTGATCGGTTGTGCCAGCATCAGCCTGCGCGACGGCGGGCACGCGGCGGCCAACCTGTATCGCAGCCTGCGCGAGAAAGATTTTGTCGGCTCCGAGTACAAGGTGTTCCCCAAACTGGCCTTGCCGGTCGACAAGCTTGTCAACGACGACCCGGTGAGCGCACCGCCGCTGGTCAAGGGCTACTTGCGGGTGGGGGCCCAAGTCGGCGGGGCGCCGGCCTGGGATCCGGATTTCAACAGCGCCGACCTGTTCATGCTGCTCAACCTGGCCCAGATGAACGCACGCTACGCGCGCCACTTCACGTAAGCGCGCAGCCGTCGCTGGTTGGCTGCCGGTTTATCCGGCGCCCCGGCGCTTGCGCCATGCCGCCACCTCGCTCACCACCCACGGCGCGTCGTCCAGCGGCAGGTCGTGTCCGGCAACGGGATGGACGGCAAGCGCCGTGCCCCAGGCGCGCGCCAGCGCCTGCGAGCAGGAAGCGGCGACCAGCCGGTCCTTTTGCGACACCAGCACCAGCGCGGGCGCCGCCGGCGCCGCCGCCGATGCGCGAAAGCGCGCCGCGGCCAGCAATTGCCGCATGGCGTTTCGCCGGGAGACCGGATTCTGCCGTGCCAGTGCCACCCACGCAGGCAGGGCGGCGTCGCGTCTGGCGGCGTGGTTGCTGACCAGGCCGAGTATCAGGGCCTCGCGCCGGGGCAGGTTGTCCGATGCGGCGGCCGCACGCAACATCTGGGCGTAGCAAGCCGGCCGCAGGCGCTCGTAAAAGGGGCTGAAAGGTCGCATGCTGGTATTGATCAGCACCAATGCCGCGATTTCGTGCGGATGGCTGGCAGCCCAGCTGGCCGCCACCATGCCGCCCAGTGACAGGGCCAACAGATGATAGGGTGGCAGGTGGCCGCCGCCCTTGAGCCTCGCGCGGCAGTCTTCGACCATGGCTTCGATACGGGTCGGGCTGGGTTCGTGGTTGCGCACGCCATTGCCCGGCAGGTCCGGGCACAGGATGGCGTGCGCGGGCAGCGCTTGCACCAGCAAGTCGGGCAGTGCGCCCCAGTGGCGTGCTTCGCGACCCAGGCCGCGCAGCAGAACCCAGGGTGCCCTAGGCCGCGCTTCCATACCAGCGCAACTGCGCGGCACGCTCATGGCGCGCGCGCTCCGGGCCGGCAGGCAGCCAGTCGGCCCAACTGCCGCCGACGCGGGTCAAAAACTCCAGCCAGGGCAAATGTTGGCGCAACACCTGCGCGTGCCGGTGCGCCGGTATCGGGTTGAAGAACCC
>JAYTDE010000895.1:0-3758 GCA_043736195.1 Burkholderiales bacterium
GGCAACACGATCACGAATTCGTCACCGCCGACGCGGCCGACGCGTTGCCCGTGGCTCAACATTTCCTGCACCCGCTCGCATACCTGGATCAATACCTCGTCGCCCGCTCCATGCCCGTACAAGTCGTTGATCAGCTTGAAACGATCGAGATCGAGGTAGGCCAGCGCCAGCGGTTGGCCCGTCGCCAGGCCGGCCAGCGCAGCACCCAGTGTCAATTCGACGCCACGGCGATTGAGCACGCCTGTCAAAGGATCATTTTCGGCGAGAAAGCGCAGTTGTGCCGAGGCTTTCGATTTTTCGGTGACGTCCTGCAGCGAGCCTTCGATTCTCTCGTTGGCAAGCGTTGCCTTGACCAGAAAGCGTTTGTCACTGGAAGCGCCGATGGCATTGGCAACGCCGCTATTAGAGCCACTGATCTCGAGCTCCTGCTGCGCCGCACCCTTCACCATTTCCTGCAGGCGTGGCCACGCACCCTCCTCGAAATAGGTTTTCCAGTGCCGATTGCCCTCGCCCGACCCGATGCCCAGCATGTCGAGCAAGGCGGGGTTGCCACGCACCAGATTGCCGTTGATATCCAGGGTGAAAAGACCAATCGGCATGGCCTCATAGGTGCTGCGCAGCGCCGCCTGCGCTTTCACGCGCTGATCACGCTCCTGGCGCAATTGCTCGGCAATCGCCATCGCCGCGATCAGGCTCGAGGAAAGCGCGGCAGTAACCGCATTGAAAACCCCGATCAGGCTCTTGAAGCCGAGTGAAGCGGCAACAACTTCGAAAAAACTCGCAAATAGCGTGATGCCCAGCGCGGCGCTATACCAGACAGCCACTTTGGAACGCGTGATCAGTACAATGCGCGCCAGGAAAAACAGCAATGTCGAAATCCCGATCACCGTGGTGGTCCACAGGTAAGGCAGAAAATTGGCGTAGGAGAGGAATGGCGCCAGCACCAGGACCAGCACGCAGGACCATTGCGCCATCAGCAGCAAGGGGCGATAACCGACGCGCTTGATGTCATCGACGAACAGGCGCGAGAACAGGGTGTAGGTGAGGGCATAAAACGCCGCCATCGAGAGCTTCTTGACTTCGAACACCCAGGCATCCGGAACCACCCGTTCCAGCCATTGGCCATCCCATCCGGCCGATATCGCCGCCATCCTGAGATTGGCCACCAGCCAAGCCGCGAACAATACGTAGATCCATTCCCGGCTGATGAGGGCGGTCATCAGCATGAACATGGCCAGCAACAGCAGGCCACCGTCGACCAGTCCGGAATTGCGGTGAAATTTCTGTGCCGAACTCGCCAGATCGGGCCCTGACCAGCCGAGCACCGAAATCCGCGCCGGTCCCGACGAAAGGATCTTGCACAGCACCGCGTCCATCGCCGCGGAGGACGCGACACCAATCGCGAAACCAGCCTTGATCTCGCTGACTCCACCAGATGCCTGGTGGCGATTCGCCGAACCGAGTGGCGCGAGTGTCGCGCCATTCCAGCATGCGACCTCCACCGCATGCCGGGACGGCAATTCAACTAGCGTAGGCATGCCGGCGACGACGCCGGGAACCTTGAAGCTCACCCAGACCGGCGTCTCGGACAAACGGGTGTCGTAATGGCGCACCGCCAACGCCTGTGTCAGGCGCCGCTGCGCATCGGACGGCGTGAGCGCTTCGCCGGACTCGTGGGCGAAGCGCATATCAAGCGGCGTGCCGTTGCCCGAAAGGTACTGGCTGCTCCAAAGCACGAGTGCGATAAGCGTGACAAAACCGATCATGATCGGCACCGCGAACAGGCCGAACCGATACAAAATCTGCTCGATTCCAAGATTCGCGGCTTGCATCCAGCCGGACGTCAGAGAACCTGCATGTGTGATATTGACCTGTTTTTCGCGCACTCGACTTTTGTCCAAGTCCCAGGCTTGCCGTCAATACTGCAATGTAACCTTTCGCCGGGCCGCGAGCGTCCGGAACAACGCCAGAATAACAACTCACTGGCCGGCACGGTGCCGGCACTATCGCGTCAGGCCGCCACAAGAGACGGCAGCGGCGGCAGCCAGTTGGCGGTACTGGAAACCCGCCGCCGGGCCGCCCGGCAGCCTCACATGACCATGACCGCCGGCTGGGTTACCGGCATCGCCGGGGCGCGCAGGGTGTAATCCTCGGCACCGCTCAAATCAATGTCGGGGTGCAGCGTGTCGCACATGAAACCGAGCAAGGGATGCCGCGCTTCGGTCCACTTCGCACGGGCGTTGATGACATCCAGCGCCATCACGCGATGCGGCATGTCGCCGATATGACGCATCGGGATGAAACCGCCATCGGGATACACATCCTCAAGCAACAGATCCTCGTATTGGCGGTCAAGCGGCGCGCGGGCGGTGATCACCATCCACTCGATGCCGGTTTGCAGGCAATACTGGTAGAAGGCCTTGAACAGCATGGTCTTGACCACCATGCCCATGCGGCCGGTGCCGATGCCCAGGCGGGTGGCTTCGGCGATCGAGGTGTACTCGAGCCATTCAGGCAGCTTCACCGATTTCTCCAGCCCAAGGGGGGTATGGCGATTGGTCTTGATGCGCATGGTGCCGATCGGCGAGCCGTCCAACTTTGATTCCGCCAGCAAGACCACGGTGCCGTCTTCGAAGTCATAGGCCTCGGGGCGGGTCAGGGTGGCGGCGAAGGTCGGCACATGGCGGGCGTAGGCGGCATGCCGAATGCTCACGGCGCGTTCGAGTTCGTTCTCGTTCTGCACCAGCTTGATGCGAAACGGCATGCGCTCCTCGCGCATGCGCGCGGTGCCGGCGGACTCGACGGAGTTCGAAAAAGATCCAAGAATCCGGTTCATCACTGCTTGTGTGGCATCGCGCGATTGCATGTTGGAAATCCCTCTCGAAAGTTAAAACTGTTTAAACCCTGAATTAGGCCTTGACTGGAACCTTGTTCGTCCGTTGGGGCGCGTTGAAAGTATGTTATTGGCATAGCGTTGCTTTTGCTGTCAGGCAGGCTCTCATTCGCGTGTAGGGCAACTTCCTACATGCCTTGTAGGAATCAGGGAGCCTCCAGACCCAGAGCGGGCCGCGCCGCTGCCGGGCCTAGCCGCGACACACGGGAATTTCCGGCGCCGGCCCTGCAAGGCGGTTACCTACATGCATCCGCCGTCTTCCTACAACCGGGCGGGCAAAATGCCATGTTCGAAGCAATGTGCCTGTGCAGCTCGTGGCGCACACCGTCCGCCAGTCGCTTAGGCGCCGGCCTGTGCGCGACCACGCCAGCCGGCGCAAGCGCCAACCGGGTATGCTCTGCGATCTCGCAATCTGACAAGCGCCGCCAGGCGCGACATGACCCGCCATGCAAAAGCGCAAACTCGGCAATTCGGACTTGAGCGTTCCTCCGCTGTGCTTTGGCGGCAATGTCCTGGGCTGGACCGCCGACCAACCGACCTCGTTCAAGCTGCTCGACGCGCTCGCCGCAGCGGGCTGCAACTTCATCGACACCGCCGACGTCTATTCGAAATGGGCGCCCGGCAACCAGGGCGGCGAATCCGAGACCCTGATCGGCAAATGGTTGAAGCACAACGCCAGGACGCGCGGCCGCCACACACTGGTGATCGCCACCAAGGTGGGAATGGAAATGGGCGCGGGCCGCAAAGGCCTCGCGCGTGCCTACATCATGAAATCGGTTGACGACTCTCTCAGACGCCTCAAGACCGACTACATCGACCTGTATCAGTCGCACACCGACGACGGCGCGACGCCGCTGGAGGAGAC
>JAYTDE010000896.1:0-4327 GCA_043736195.1 Burkholderiales bacterium
ACCAGTTCATCAAGTATCTGGCCGGCGGCGCGTGCTTCCACCGCGATCACCGTCACGTCCGGGTTGTACTCGGCGATCGTTTGGCGACCGGACCGGGCCTTGGGCAAACCCACGGCGGCGCTGCGATGCAGGATCTGTCGCTGCAGATTGGTCAGATCGACGCTGTCGCCGTCGACTAAGGTGATGCGCCCCACGCCGGCGGTGGCCAGATACAGGGCTGCCGGTGAACCCAGTCCGCCAGCGCCGATGATCAGTGCATGGCTCTCAAGCAGTCGCTGCTGCCCTTCGATGCCGACCTGGGGCAGAAGAATGTGGCGCGAGTAGCGCAACAACTGGTCGTCATTCATGCGCGGTAATGAAGTTTGACGGGCGATTGAAAAGCCACTGGCAGGCCCGCGCGAGACAGGCTGTATTGCGGTGTCGCCGTGTGCGGCAATGGCGGCGGAATATTCTGATGGCGCTCGTCGCCAGTAGGCATGGGCTGGAACGGAAAACGGGGCTGCTGGGCCCCGTTTCCGATCAACCGCAAACGATCCTGCCTCCGATTACTTCTTGATATCCGCGGTCTTGGGACCCGGGACTTCCTTCGATTTCTCGCCCTTGACCGGCTGACCCTTGAGCAGGTTAAGGGCTTGCTGGAACTGGAAGTCTTCCTTGGTGCCGAATTCGATGCGCACCGGTGGCTTGTTGTCGTCTTTCTTCTCGTCGACCTTGGCCTCAGGCTTTGCTTCCGGCTTTTTCTCGGCATCCGGGTCCTTGTCGTTGACCAGGTGATTGGCGAGATCAGCTTCGCGCATGCGCGCACTGCGCACCGCGCCCTCGGCCGTTTCGGCCACCGCCCAGTCGGGAATGATGCCCTTGGCCTGGATCGAGCGCCCGGCCGGCGTGTAGTAGCGCGCTGTGGTGAGCTTCATGCCGGCGCCGTTCGACAGGTTGATCTTGGTCTGCACCGACCCCTTGCCGAAGGTGGTTGACCCCATCACAACCGCGCGTTTGTGATCCTGCAGCGCGCCGGCCACGATTTCAGAGGCCGAAGCCGATCCATCGTTGACCAGCACCACAATGGGTATGTTCTTGATGGCAGCGGGCAAGCCGCGCAAGGCGTCTTCACGGGTACGGAATGAGTATTCCTCAGGCGTGGCGGTGTAATCGTGCTTGGTGTCAGGCAGGCGGCCGTTGGACGAAACCACCAGAGTGCGCGGTTCCAGGAAAGCAGCCGAAACGCCGATGGCCGAGTGCAGCAGGCCTCCCGGGTTGTTGCGCATGTCCAATACCAAGCCGGTCAACTTGCCATTCGACTCCTTGTACATGCGCTCAATCGCCCGCGCCAGGTCATCGACCGTACGCTCCTGGAACTGGGTCAAGCGAATATGCGCATAGCCGGGTTCGATCAGTTTCGCCTTGACGCTTTGCACCTTGATCACTTCGCGTATCAGGGTGAATTCCAGCGGCCGGTTTTCGCCCTTGCGCGCGACCGTCAGCTTGATCGGGGTCTTGGGTTTGCCGCGCATTTTCTTGACCGCGTCGGACAGCGAAATGCCCTTGGTCGAGGTGTCGTCGATCTTGACGATCAGATCGCCGGATTTGATGCCTGCGCGTGCCGCCGGTGTGTCCTCGATCGGCGAGACCACCTTGACGTAGCCCTCTTCAGTGCCCACTTCGATACCCAAGCCGCCGAATTCACCGCGTATGCTGGTCTCGAACTCCTTGTTTTCCTCGACATCCAGGTACGACGAATGCGGATCGAGCTCGGTGAGCATGCCCTTGACCGCGCCAGTCAAAAGCTTCTTGTCCTCGACCGGATCGACGTAGCCCTGTTTGATGTTGCCAAACACCTCGGCCAGGGTCTGGATTTCAGGCAGCGGCAGCGGGCTGCGCGCCTCGCGCTGGGCAATCGCGGAGAAATTGAGCCCCAAGAGAATGCCGGCGACCGCGCCGATGCCGACCAGCCCGCTGCTTTTCCATTTGCCGTTCATGTTTCGCTCCAGCGCATCGCGCTAAAAAATCAGACTGCGTCGTCGTACTGTGGATTTCGACCAATTCGCCAGCAACTCAAGCCACAAATTTCGCATTTGGCGCAGCACTCGCCTGCGTGGCTTCAGGCGGGGCTTGCTGCGCTTGGCTGCTGTTGTGGCAGACAAAGCCAAGCCAGGCTGCCGCCGCGAATGACTCGGGACTTCAGCGTTTGACCCAAGCCAGCGGGTCGAATGGCTTACCCTGGTGCCTTAATTCAAAGTATAGGCCGGTTTCCGGGTTGCCCCCGCTATTGCCGACGCGGGCGATCGCGTCGCCACTGCCTACGCTGTCACCGGCCTGGCGGAACAGGCTCTCGTTGTTGCCATAGATGCTCAAGTAGTCATTGCCATGGTCGACGATCAACAGGTTTCCAAAACCGCGCATCCAGTCAGAGAAAACCACCCGGCCCGGGGCCACGGCGCGCACTTCCTCGCCTTGCGGCGCGCGGATGAAAACACCCTTCCATGTAGTTCCACCTCCCTCCCTTGGACTGCCAAAACGGCTCGCAAGTTCCCCGCGTGCAGGTAGCCGCAGCTTGCCACGCAGGGCTGAAAAGACGCCGGACAAGCCCGATTCGGGCAACAATTCATTGCGCGGGCCGCCACGGCGCGGTTTTTCGGGCAGCGCCTTGGGCAGCGTCAGTCGGGCGAGCTTTTCGATCAGGTCCGTAAGGCGCTTTTCATTGCGCTCCAGAGTACTTACTTCCTTGCGCTGGGTGCGGATCTGGGTGGAAAGCCGCTGCAGCACTTTGCGCCTGGCTTCCGATTCGCGCGCCAGCTGCTCCTTTTCGCCCCTTTGACGGGTTTCTATTTCAGCCAATTCGGCTGTCCGCTCGCGCGCCTCGCCTGCCAGGCGCTGCAGCTCGCGCAAATTGCCGCGCAAGCCCTCGATCAGGCGTGCCTGGGCGCGTGAAATGTAACTTGCGTAGTGGATTTCACGCGCCGCCGCCGCCGGGCTTTCGCCGGAAAACAGCATCTGCACATAGCCACGTTCGTGCTTGATGTATTCGTCGTGGATCAGCCGCGCCAGACGCGCTCCCTGGGTGCTGACCATTTCGCCCACGCCTTTGCTTTTTGACCCAAGTTCCTGTAGCTGCGTCTGGGCGGACTTTTTTTGTTCGCCCAGGTCGCGCAAGGCGCGATTGGCCTGCGATATCGCCTGTTCCGATTCCTGCAGCGAGTCGGCGGCTTCGGCGCGGCTGCCTTCGGTCCGGTCAATCTCTTTCTTGAGGGAGTCGATGCGACCACGCAACTCCTTGAGTTCGTCCGCAGTCGGGGCGCCGACCGCAAGCCCGGACGCACAGGCAAAAAGGGCCGCCAGGCCGACGCCGACCCAGGAACTGCGCAAATGCGCATCCACCTGGCTTATGCCCTTGCCTTGCCCTGGGCTGCCACGGCGGCCTGGGCGCGCGCAATTTCGTCCGGATCGGCCAGGTAGTAGTGGGAGAGCGGGCGCAAAGCGGCATCGAGCTCGTATACCAGGGGTTGCGCCGTCGGGATGTTGAGGCCGACGATTTCCTCTTCACCCAGGCAGTCGAGATACTTGACCAGCGCGCGCAGGCTGTTGCCGTGGGCCGCGATCAAGACTCGCTGGCCACTGCGAACCGCCGGCGCGATGCGTTCATTCCAGTAGGGCAGAACCCGCGCAACTGTATCCTTGAGGCATTCCGTAGCCGGCAGGGTCTGCGCATCGAGACCCGCATAGCGCGGATCGAAGCGTGGGTGGCGTGGGTCGTCCGCACTCAGTGGATCCGGCGCGATGGCATAGGCACGGCGCCAGATCAGCACCTGTGCTTCGCCAAACCTGGCAGCTGTTTCGGATTTGTTGAGCCCTTGCAGGGCGCCGTAATGGCGTTCGTTCAAGCGCCAGTGCTTCTCGACCGGCAACCACAACTGATCGAGTTCTTCCAGCGTGGTGCTGAGCGTCTTGATCGCGCGCTTGAGCAGCGAGGTGAAGGCCAGGTCGAACATCAGGCCCTTTTCCTTCATCAGACGACCGGCGCGGCGTGCTTCGTCAACGCCGGCATCGGTCAGATCGACATCGGTCCAGCCGGTAAAGCGGTTTTCACGGTTCCAGGCGGATTCGCCGTGCCGCATCATCACAATTTTGTACATGGGGCCCCGAATATTGGATTGACCGCAATATTTTATAATCCCGGCTTCGCGTGCGGTTGAAGTTTGTCGATGCCAGCGGCTAAAAAGGTCCCGGAAGACATTTTCGAGCTCATCGGGCGGTCCGAAGAGATCGAACAGGCGTCAATTGCGATCAAGGCGATCGCACATCCCTTGAGACTCAAGATACTGTGCCTGCT
>JAYTDE010000897.1:0-2680 GCA_043736195.1 Burkholderiales bacterium
GCGCGGCAGTGCTGGTGGCGGCCGCGCGGCCATGAGCACGCAGCCGATCAAGCTCTCGGCCGAGGTCGAGGAAGCGCTCTACGAGGTCCGCAAGAAGATCTACCCGCGTGCGGTGCACGGCTGGTTCGCCGGCTGGCGTTGGACACTTGTGTGGTTCACCCAGATCCTGTTCTACGGCACCGCCTGGGTCACCTGGAACGGCCGTCAGGCGGTGCTGTTCGACCTGGTGTCGCGCAAGTTCTATATTTTCGGCCTGGTGCTGTGGCCGCAGGATTTCATTTTCCTGACCGCGCTTTTGATCATCAGCGCCATGGCCCTGTTTCTGTTCACCAGCATCGCCGGGCGCCTGTGGTGCGGCTATGCCTGCCCGCAAACGGTCTATACCGAAATTTTCCTGTGGATCGAACGCCGAGTCGAGGGCGAGCGCGTGGCGCGCATGAAGCTCGATGGTGCGGCCAATGGCCTGACGAAAGTGTCGAAGAAAGCGGCGAAGCACGCGCTGTGGATTGCCTTCGCGCTGTGGACCGGCTTCACCTTCGTCGGTTACTTCACGCCGATTCGTACCCTCGGTCATGAATTCCTCGTCTGGACCCTGGGGCCGTGGGAGACCTTCTGGGTGTTCTTCTATGGCTTCGCCACTTACGGCAATGCCGGCTGGATGCGCGAGCAGGTGTGCAAGTACATGTGTCCCTATGCGCGCTTCCAGAGCGCGATGTTCGACCATGACACGCTGATCATCACCTACGACCGCGAACGCGGCGAGCCGCGGGGTTCGCGCGGGCGCAAGGTCGATCCCAAGGCCGCGGGCCTGGGTGACTGCGTCGACTGCGGCATCTGCGTGCAGGTATGTCCGACCGGCATCGACATTCGCAAGGGCTTGCAGTACGAATGCATCGGCTGCGCCGCCTGCATCGACGGCTGCAACCAGGTGATGGACAAGATGGGCTACCAGCCCGGCCTGATCCGCTATTCGACCGATAACGCGATGGCGCACCACTGGTCGGCGCGCGAGATGTGGCGCCATGTGTTGCGCCCGCGCACCCTGATCTACAGTGCCATTCTGGGGGCGGTGGTGATCGCCTTGCTGGCCGCGCTGGCCTTGCGGGTGCCGCTCAAGGTCGACGTGATCCGCGATCGCGGCGCGCTCGGGCGGGTGGTCGAGGACGGCATGGTCGAAAACGTTTATCGCCTGCAGATCATGAACACCCAGGAACAGTTCCATCGCTACCAGATCAAGGTGCGTGGCATCGACGGCATCGAAGTGGCGTCCGAGTCGGTGGCCGAAGTGCCGGGCACCGAGACCCGCAGCTTTCCGCTGCGTGTCAGGGTGCCGCCTGCGCGCGGCAAGCCCGGGTCCAACCGAATCGAGTTCGAGATCCAGGCGATCAATCACGACAGCATCAAGGTGGCCGAGAAGGCCGTGTTCCTGATTCCGCGCTGAGCGCCAATTCGCAACCAACAGTGCATCCTGGAGAAATCAATCATGCAATCGATTCCGCAGCGCAAGACGCCAGCCAAACCCTGGTATCGCGAACCCTGGCCCTGGCTTCTGATGTCCGGCCCGGCAACGGTAATCGTGGCCGGCGTCTACACCACCGTGCTGGCCTTCAGCGGCACCGACGGCCTGGTGGCCGACGACTACTACAAGCAGGGTCTGGCGATCAACAAGACCCTCGGGCGCGGGCTGCGCGCGCAGCAGCTTGAGCTGGCGGCGCGCGTGAACTACACCGCGGCCAGCGGTCAGGTGCGCGTGGTGCTGACCGGGGCGCAGCATCCACCCGCCTTGCTGCTGCGCCTGACCCATCCGACCCGGGTCGGCATGGATCAGCGCATCGAGCTCAAGCACCTGGAGAACGGCGTGTACGAGGCCCAAGTGACGCTGCCGACCGGCGTGAACCGCTGGAACGCGGTGCTGGAGACGCCGGAGTGGCGGCTCGCGGGCACCTGGGGTGATCCTGTGCGTGCGGAACTTGCGCTGACGCCGGCACGTTCCTGAGCCCTGCATTCGCCGCCACGCGACTACAACACGATTGCACGGAGACAGCCATGCTGCGACGGATCATGTGGGTGATGTGGCCATCATTCCTGGTGGCCGGGGCCGCGGTGGGCGTGTTTTTCTCGCTCTTCGACCCGCAGGAGTTCTGGTTGTTCGGCGAGCACCTGGAAATCAGCCGCCAGGGCGCCTATACGATCGGCTTTTTCGGTTTCTGGGCGGTGGGGATAGGCGCATCGGGGCTGACGCTTTGGTTGGCGAGCGCACCCTCAAGCGACGGTGTCGCGTGAGTTGATATCGAAGGCGAATCGCTATGCGATGTGATGGCGTTCGCGCAGGATGCGGGTCGCATTGGCCAACGCCGCCATCCTGGCTTCCGCGGTCGCGTCCGAATTGAGCGGGTTGTCGGCGAAGGTGGCAAAGCCGCAGTCGGGTGTCAACAGCACGCGCTCGGCGCCGAACGATCCGCGATCAGGCCTCGTCCATCGCCTCGCCACGTGTGTGCCAAACGGAGGTTTTGGGCAGCCTCGTTAGCCCTCTGCGGCAACAATGACGCTCACTTCCATTTGAGATTGAGCTTGCGATGCGAGGCGGCACAGTCACGCAGATATAGGTTTACCTGATTAGCCACATTGTTCAGCCAAGCGAAATCTCCCTCCCCTTCAAGGGGAGGGCCGGGGTGGGGAT
>JAYTDE010000898.1:0-3131 GCA_043736195.1 Burkholderiales bacterium
CGGCGCAACTCCGCGCCGCTCAAGGGGTTGGCGGCGCACGGGTCGCACCAGGCCATGTCCCAGAAGTATTCGGTGAAGACCGCCTTGAAGTCCTCGACGCGAGAGGAGTTTTCAAACAGCGCCTGGTAGAAATCCTTGAATTTCGGCTTGATGAAGGCCGGCAGGTTCACGTTCGCCGGCAGCTTGACCGTGCGGTAGTTGCTCGACTCCACCCGCCCATTGCGCGTGAGCACATAGACGATCAGGTCCTGCGCCTTGTCGGGCGGTGCGTTCAACATGCCCAGGCGCATCGGCAGCATGAATTTTTCCGACTCGAAGGCGAACTGCAGCGGGCGCAAGTAACTGTAGCCGGTCTTCAATTGCTCCTTCAGGTTCACCTTGGCCACAAAGAACTTCATGCCCTGGTTGATATAGGGGCGCAGCGCCGCGCTTGCGCCCTTCGGGATCTTGTAGCCATTTTGCGCAAGCCAGGTTTCCAGCCCGTCCGACTGCGTGGCCGACAGGCTCACGATGTCATATTCCTCAAGGGTGTAGGCGGCTTCGACGGTGACGCCAAGGGCCTTGTCGCGGCGTTCCGAACGAGCCATGTCGGCGCTCTTCGACATCATTGCAGCAGGCGCCATCTGCAACTGCCGTGTGTTGGGATCGCGCGCGATCCAGTCCCAGTTGAAGCGCACCTGACAGGGATCGTTGTCGTGATACTCCGCCAGTCGCGGGCTTGAGTAGGCGTCGAGCCGCTCAAACGTGGCCTTCTCCGCCACCCGCACCTGGCCCTGCTTGAGCACCGTCGGCGTCGGCACAATCAACGCGAATTCGCTCAAGGGTCCCTTGTAGTCGTTTTGCATCGACAGCACCGTGCGGCGGCCGTCGCGCGCAATCACCACCTGGCTGGCTTCGTTAAACAGCGAGGCGTCGGCCTTGCCGGCGAAAAATCCGCAAAAGGCGTGGCCTGCGGGAGCGGCCATGCCAAGCAGCAGCGCTACGGCCAGTGGCACGAGTTGCCGCGTTGCGTGGGGTGCGAAACGGGCACCCGGATGTTTGCTGATGGGTTGCACGAGAGTTCTCCAATGATGGGCCTGCTACTGCAAACGCATCCGACCGGAGAAAGGGGTTGACGTGCACGCAACAATCAGATTTTCAGCAGCACCTGCCTGATCGACATGCTGCCGATGGATGCGAAGGACGTGCGCGCCCGCATGACGCAGCCCGACCCGAAAACCGGCGCGCCGCGCGGGGTGCCGATCCCGGACAGCGAAATCCTGCAGGCGGTACGTTCGTATTCGGACTCCACCCGCTTGACCCGCGAGGGCTCCAAGGGCGCTGACTCGAAAGACCCGATCACCACACTGACCGACTTGACCGCCGTGTGGATCCGCAAGAACATCGTCGAGCTGATGAAGGACTTTGCTTGACGCAAGAGACTCACCTTCGAGTGCGCTCAACTTCCGGCGAGAGTGACTCCACTTGACTTCGCGCACGGAGGCCATGCGTCCTCAGCTTGAGGAGGTAAGGAGGATTCCTTGCTATTAGATGAAAGAAACGTTGGCGCCGCTGATTCGGCAGCCGTCGCCATCGGGCGTGGCCCTGGTCACGAAAATGCTACGGATACTTTCGCCGGGCGTGCAGTACGCGCAATACATCGATCGCGTCGCCGCCGATCTTGTATACGACGAGGTAATTCGGCCGAACGACAACTTCGCGCGTGCCCTCGACGCGTCCTGGTCGAAACAGGCTTGGCATCAAGGGAAGTTGCTCAATGGTCTGCAGGATGTCATCAAGTAGACCTTGTGCCGCGATAGAGTCGCGTCGCTCGATGTAACCGATGATTTCGGCCAGGTCGATGACCGCTTCGTCAGCCCAGCGTACCGCCAGCACCCTGCTTCCTTTTCCGCTCCAGCAATGCGCGAACTTTCAATACTGCCTCATCGTGCGTCAATCTGGGCTTTGTGCTTTCGAGCGCTTCCTGCACCTTGGCACGAAACCAGCGGTCATAGTCTTCCGCCGCCTGTTCTGTGTCGAACTCGGAAATAAGAGGGTCGAGAATCTTGCTCATGACGTGACTGTAGCACGAGGATTTCGCTTCCGCGTCGTCAAGGCTCGCCTCGACCCGCCGGCTGCGAAAACGTCGGCTCGAACACACCTTCGGTGATGCGGTTCTCAAGGATCTCGATCGAGCCGCCAGCGATCATCCAGCCGCGACAGCGCCGCATACAGTATTCCATTAGGGATTCCTGGCTGTAGGCCAGGCAGCCCGGCACCTGCATGGCCTCATTGGCGATTTCGAACCCGGCCTGGTTGCAATAGGCCTTGGCGACCGCGGTCTCATCCGGCGAGGGAAAGCCGTCGGCGTTGCAAGCGGCGCGGTGGGGCAACAGTTGACCGACGTTGCGGATAAGAGGTCGTGGTCGATTTACATCCACGTCTCGAACATCATTTCGACCACGGCCTCTTCGATTTATTGTCCTCGTAGCTCGGCGCCGCCGTAGGCCGCCAACGCGTGGATTGAAGATGGCTTGACCGCTGACGTGAGTGATGGGGCGAGGTGCGGCGAAACACAATTCGAACCTGGAACCTTTGAATCTGCGCTATACGCATCGACGCGAAAGACCAGATCGCCGCACTGAGCGACTTCCGTCGCGTGTGGTGACTTCCCAGCCGTTGTGCGGGTTGGTGACCCACAGTTCGGTGTTCATGCGGCGCAGATCAAACGGCACTGAATAGCCGCGCAGGGTTTTGTTGCCGCGCTTGGTGTAGTACTCGTGAAAGTACGGCGCCACGCACAAACGATTCATAGAAACTTGCCTGACATGGGGCTTTCAGTGGACACGTTGCTGCGTTCTCTCGATTTGCCGACTGTGTCCGAATAGTGGGACCGTTCGAGCCTTTGATAACGCTTTACCTCACCGAAATCACGCTGCCCGACGAGACACGCCGCGTCGCCGACTCGGGCTTCACCCGCGCCATAAAGTACTACCCCGCCGGCGCGACGATGGGTTCGGTTTTCTGAACCCGGAACTTGCGGTTCCACATTGATTCTGTCGGAATTGTTTACACTCTGCAGATGACGGATATAAAGAACGAACGCAACCCTTTGTTTTTGTTCGGCCGCACAATCACGGCATGTTTTTTGC
>JAYTDE010000899.1:0-3754 GCA_043736195.1 Burkholderiales bacterium
GGCATCCGCCCCGAGCTTGGTCACCGCAGCCACCTTTTCGGCGTTGCCCACGGTGGTGTAGACAGTGGCGCCGAAGGCCTTGGCCAGCTGGATGGCGGTAATGCCGATGCCCGAGGAGCCGCCGTGTACCAGGAAGGTCTCGCCGGCTGCCAGGCGGCCGCGATCGAACACGTTGGTCCAGACGGTGAAAAAATTCTCCGGCAGCGCACCGGCCTCGCGCATGGAAAGGCCGGCCGGCACCGGCAGGCAACTGGAGGCAGGCGTGGTGCAATATTCAGCATAGCCGCCCCCTGGCGTCAATGCGCACACCTGATCGCCGATGTTCCATTGCGTCACATCGGCGGCACGTGCGACCACCGTCCCCGAAACCTCGAGGCCTATCCAGGGCGAGGCCCCGGGCGGCGGCGGGTACTTGCCGGAGCGCTGCGCCACGTCCGGGCGGTTGACACCTGCATAGGCGACCTCGATCAAGACTTCGCCAGGCTTTGGTTGCGGCAAGGGGCTGGTCTTGATCTGCATGCAATCGGCTGCGCCGCCCTGGCCGTGGTCGATGTATTTCATGCTCGCTGGAAGTGCCATGCTGTTTCTCCTTAAACGCGTTTGCGGGATTTTGGTTTGGAGGCAGGCCGTGCCTTTTTCGGTGCGGCTTTGGCCTTGGGCTTGACTGGCGCGGCGGATGCCTTGGTGCCGGCTTTCTTGCGGCCGGAGCGCGCTTGTGCATACCCCGGGGCCGCCGGCCGGGGTTCGCGATCTTCCGTCGGCGCGGAAGCGCTCCCATCCGACCCGGCGTCGACTAACGCAAGATCGATCTTGAGCGCATCCGGATCGGCGCGCACAATACGCACCGAGACCCGCTGCCCGAGGCCATAGACCTGACCCGAGCGTTCGCCACGCAGCACATGACGAGTCTCGTCATACACAAAGTAGTCGCGTCCGAGCTCGGAGACATGGATCATACCGTCGATCAAGAGTTCGTCGAGCGTGACGAAAATGCCGAACCCCGCTACTCCGCTGATCGATCCCTCGAATTCGTCGCCCAGGTGCTCGTAGGCATACTGGCACTTGAGCCAGGATTGCACCTCGCGCGAGGCATCGTCGGCACGCCGTTCGTGGTGCGAGCATTCCGCGCCGAGAGCGTCCCAATCCTCTTCATGGTAGCGGCTGTGCTTGAGAACCGCCTTGATCGCGCGATGCACCAATAGATCCGGGTAACGGCGTATCGGCGAGGTGAAGTGCGCATACTTGTCGTAGGCCAGACCGAAATGGCCGATGTTGTCAGGGTTGTACTGGGCCTGCTGCATGGAGCGCAGCATGACGCTGGAAATAAGCCCTGCATCGGGCCTGCCCTTGACCGAATTGGCCAGTCTTGCATAGTCCATCGCGGTCGGATCGTCGCCGCCGCCCAGCGCCAGCGACAGCGGCCCCAGAAAGGCACGCAGGTTTTCGAGCTTCTCCGGTGTCGGCCCGGCGTGAATCCGGTACAGCGCCGGGTGTTTGTGCTTTTCCAGAATGTCGGCGGCGCAGACATTGGCTGCCAGCATGCATTCCTCGATCAGTCTATGTGCTTCGTTACGCACCACCGGCACGATCCGCTCGATGCGCCCTGCTTGGTTGAACAGCAGGCGGGTTTCGGTCGATTCGAAGTCCACCGCACCACGTTGCGCGCGTGCCGCCAGCAGGGCCTTGAACACCTTGTACAAGGCATGCAAATGCGGCACCAGAGCGGGCCGCTTGCGCGCCGCCTCGCCTTCCGGCTCGGCCAGGATAGCGGCCACTTCGGTATAGGTGAAGCGCGCCTGCGAGTGCATCACCGCTGGATAAAACTCGTAGGATTCGATCACGCCGCTCAACCCCACCACCATGTCGCACACCATGACCAGGCGATCGACATCGGGATTGAGCGAACACAATCCGTTGGAGATTTTTTCCGGCAGCATCGGGATCACACGGCGCGGAAAATAGACCGACGTGCCGCGCTCGCGGGCGGCGCGATCCAGCGGCGCGCCCGGCTTCACGTAGTGGCTGACGTCGGCAATCGCCACAAGCACGCGAAAGCCGCGACCGGGGCTGCCGCTCCGGCCCTTGATCGGTTCGGCGAATACCGCATCGTCGAAATCGCGCGCGTCTTCGCCGTCGATGGTGGTAAGCGGCAGGTCGCGTATATCGCGGCGGTCGCGGTAATCGGCCGGGCGTAGTTTCTCCGGCAGTTTGGCGGCTTCCGCCAGGGCGCTGGCTGCGAACACATGCGGCAGATCGTGCTTGCGCAAGGCGATCTCGATCTCGATGCCGGAATCGGTTTCCGCACCCAGCACTTCGTCGATCCGCCCCTGCATTTCCAGGCCGCCTTCGGGGTAGCGGGTGATCTCGACGCTGACGAACTCGCCCTCGCGCCCGCTGGAAACACCCTCAAGAGCCACCGCCTGGCTGAAGTTGCGATCCTGCGGCAACACCACCCAGCGCGTGCCATCGCGCTTCAAGCGACCAACCACATGCTTGATCGCACGCTCCATCACCTCGACGATGCGCGCTTCCTGGCGCCCGCGCCGGTCGAAGCCGCGGCGCGTGAAGCTGACGGTATCGCCGTGCATCACGCCTGAAAGTGAATGTGGCGGAACGTAGAGATCATCACCGCCGGACTCGGGGGCGATGAATCCGAAGCCGTCGCGATGGCGACTGACACGCCCCGATTCGAGCACGCGGGCGGTGCCGGATGCCAGACGCCCGCCTGCCTTGAGCAGCAACTCGCCGTCGCGCAGCATGGCGTCGATGCGCCGCGCGAAGGCATCATGCGCATTGAAGTCGAGCGCGAGGATATCGGCAAGCCCGGCGACGGAAAGCCCTGGATTGTCTTCGGTGGCCAGTGCTATTTCACTGCGTGACGGAATCGTGACGCGGTCTTCGAAGCTTGGGCGCGTCGGATTGGCGCGCGTCTGGGTGCCGCTGCGTGCGGGCTTACGTGCGTTGGTTTTCAATTTTCGTTATAATATTCAAGAGTTAGAGTGACGGTTTTGTTTTAGTTCCAGCGTTCAAAGCAGTCAACTTTAATGCCCAGATGGCGGAATTGGTAGACGCACCAGGTTCAGGTCCTGGCGGTGGCAACACTGTGGGGGTTCGAGTCCCTTTCTGGGCACCAGATTCAATAGTCGACATTGGTCGACTGCTTGCAGTAAACGCAAAGCCGCTCCCCGAGCGGCTTTTTGTTGTCTGCCATCAGGATGTCGCACCCAGGCGCGCGGCCAGTTCGGGCGGTTTCAGTTGGTCGTAAATTTCGAAGGGCTGGTGAATCCAAGGATTATGCGGCAGGTCGTCGGCCCAGAAATCCGGCGTGAACACCGAACAACCCTTGCGCCAGATCACCGCGGTGCGTACTTCGGCAATGCCAGGGTAACGACTGCGCAGATGGCCCACAACTTCCTGCATGGTCTTGCCGGAATCGACCAGATCGTCGACCATCAGGATACGGTCGCCCAAGCGCTCGTTCACCTTGGCCATGTGCTGGCCGATGGTCAGTTCGCCCTGGGTTTCCAGGGTCTTGTCGGCATTGGCAAAATAGGACTGGGTCGCCAATACGCCTAAAGGCTGGTTGAAGATGCGCGACAGGGTATCGCCGACGCGCAGGCCGCCGCGCGCCAGGCAGATGATCTGATTGAAGGCGAAGCCGGATGCATGTACCTTCGCTGCGAGCCGCTCGATGGCATCGTGATAGTCGTTCCAGGAAACATAGAGGTCTGCCATGACGGTAATTTTTCAGGCC